>NZ_JBSFYR010000001.1:143489-298049 GCF_053599875.1 Streptomyces sp. NPDC005151
CTCCACGGGGTGCCGGTGGAACCCGGGTACGGGGCGGACGCCGCCGGGGGGCGTGGTGGGTTGGCACCGGTGGGTGGCTTCCACGGGGTGCCGGTGGTGCGGTGCCGGGTGGCGTCGGCAGCGGTTGCGGCGAGGGCGGCGAGGTTCCGGTCCGTGGCGTCGTCGGGGGTGGCGGTGAGGGCGTCCAGGTGGCGGTCGTAGAAGCCGGTGTCGAGGCGGGCGCCGGTGAAGTCGGGGTGGCGCAGGGACCGTACGAGCAGGTCGCGGTTGGTGACCGGTCCGTGGATGCGGGTGCGTTCCAGGGCGCGGGCGAGGAGCCGTACGGCCTGGGTGCGAGTAGGGGCGTGGGCGATGACCTTGGCGAGCATCGGGTCGTAGTGCACGCCGATGGTGTCGCCGCCGGTGTACCCGGTGTCCAGGCGCAGTCCGGGTTCGTCCGGTACGTCGAGGGTGTGCAGCGGCCCGGTCCGGGGCTGCCAGTCGTGGGCGGGGTCCTCGGCGTAGAGCCGGGCCTCGACGGCGTGCCCGTGCGGGGCGGGGGGTGTGGGGGCCGGGAGGGGTTCGCCTTCGGCGACGGAGAGCTGCAGGGCGACGAGGTCGAGGCCGAAGACGGCTTCGGTGACGGGGTGTTCGACCTGGAGGCGGGTGTTCATCTCCAGGAAGCAGGGGCGCCCGTCGGCGGTGACGAGGAACTCGACGGTGCCCGCGCCGCGGTAGCCGACGGCTCGGGCGGCGGCGGTCGCCGCGTCGTGCAGCCGGGTGCGCAGCGCCTCGTCGAGGCCGGGTGCGGGTGCTTCCTCGATGACCTTCTGGTGGCGGCGCTGGAGCGAGCAGTCGCGGGTGCCGAGCGCCCATACGGTGCCGTGCTCGTCGGCCATGATCTGGACCTCGACGTGACGGCCGCGCTCGACGTACGGCTCGGCGAAGACTTCCCCGTCCCCGAAGGCGTTCGCCGCCTCGGCCGTGGCAGCCGCCATCTCGCCGGGCAGCGCACTCAGTTCCCGTACGACCCGCATCCCGCGCCCGCCGCCACCGGCCGAGGCCTTCAGCAGCAGCGGCAGATCGTCCGCGGTCGCCTTCGCCGGGTCGACGGGGGCGAGCAGCGGCACTTCGGCGGCGGCCATCAGCTCCTTGGCGCGGGTCTTGGACGCCATCATCTCGATGGCCTTGACCGGCGGACCGACCCAGAGGAGGCCGGCGTCCTGCACGGCCCGGGCGAACCCGGCGTTCTCGGAGAGGAACCCGTAGCCGGGGTGCACGGCGTCGGCGCCCGTGGCGAGCGCGGCACGTACGAGGAGATCGCCGCGCAGATACGTGTCGGCGGGGGCGGCCCCCGGCAGCCGTACGGCTGCGTCCGCTTCCCTGACATGCAGCGCGTCGGCATCCGCGTCGGAGTGCACGGCGACGGTGGCGATGCCCAGGGCGCGGCAGGTCCGGAAGATCCGGCAGGCGATCTCGCCCCGGTTGGCGACGAGCAGGGTGCTGATCATGGTCGTCCTCACATCCGGAAGATGCCGAAGCCGCCGCGGGCGCCTTCGACCGGGGCGGTGTGGATCGCGGACAGGCAGATCCCGAGGACGGTCCTGGTGTCGCGCGGGTCGATGACCCCGTCGTCGTACAGCCGCCCGGAGAGGAACATCGGCAGCGACTCGGACTCGATCTGCTGCTCCACCATGGCGCGCAGCCCGGCGTCGGCCTCGTCGTCGTAGGGCCGTCCCTTCGCGGCGGCGGAGGCGCGGGCGACGATGGACAGCACGCCCGCGAGTTGCTGCGGTCCCATGACGGCGGATTTGCTGCCCGGCCAGGCGAAGAGGAAGCGGGGGTCGTAGGCGCGCCCGCACATGCCGTAGTGCCCGGCCCCGTACGAGGCGCCCATCAGGACGGACAGGTGCGGGACCCTGGAGTTGGACACCGCGTTGATCATCATCGCGCCGTGTTTGATGATGCCGCCCTGCTCGTACTCCTTGCCGACCATGTAGCCGGTGGTGTTGTGCAGGAAGAGGAGGGGGATGTCGCGCTGGTTGGCGAGCTGGATGAACTGGGCGGCCTTCTGCGACTCCTCGCTGAACAGCACGCCCTGGGCGTTGGCGAGGATGCCGACGGGGTAGCCGTGCAGCCGTGCCCAGCCGGTGACGAGGCTCGTCCCGTACAGCGGTTTGAACGCGTCGAAGTCCGAGCCGTCGACGAGCCGGGCGATGACCTCGCGCGGATCGAACGGGACCTTCAGATCGCCGGGCACGATGCCGAGGAGCTCCTCCTCGTCGTACTTCGGCGGTTCGGCAGGTCCCGGATCGGCGTGTGCCTTGCGCCAGTTGAGCCGGGCGACGATCCGCCGCGCCTGGCGGAGCGCGTCGTGCTCGTCGACGGCGAAATGGTCGGCGAGCCCGGAGGTGCGGGCGTGCATGTCGGCGCCGCCGAGGGACTCGTCGTCGCTCTCCTCGCCGGTCGCCATCTTCACGAGCGGCGGTCCGCCGAGGAAGACCTTGGACTGCTCCTTGATCATCACGGTGTGGTCGGACATGCCGGGGACGTACGCCCCGCCGGCGGTCGAGTTCCCGAAAACGACCGCCACGGTCGGGATTCCCGCGGCGGAGAGCCGGGTGAGGTCGCGGAACAGTGCGCCGCCAGGAATGAAGATCTCCTTCTGGGACGGCAGGTCCGCCCCGCCCGACTCGACGAGACTGATGCACGGGAGACGGTTGGCGAAGGCGATCTCGTTGGCGCGCAGGGCCTTCTTGAGGGTCCAGGGGTTGGAGGCGCCACCGCGTACGGTCGGGTCGTTGGCGGTGATCAGGCACTCCACGCCCTCGACGACGCCGATGCCGGTGACGAGCGAGGCGCCCACCGCGTACTCGCTGCCCCAGGCGGCGAGCGGCGACAGTTCCAGGAACGGGGTGTCGGGGTCGACGAGCAGCTCGATCCGTTCCCGGGCGAGGAGCTTGCCGCGCCTCCGGTGCCGCTCGACGTACTTCTCGCCGCCGCCCGCGAGGGCCTTGGAGTGCTCGGTGTCGAGCTCGGCGAGCTTGGCGAGCATGGCGGCGCGGTTGGCGGCGTATTCGGGGCTCGCGGTCTCGAGCCCGGTGGCCAGAACGGTCATGCGTGCGCCTCCGGTGCGTCGGTGGATTCGAGCAGGTTCACGGGGACGGGGAGGTGCCGGGACCGCAGCCACTCCCCCACCGCCTTGGCCTGCGGATCGAAACGGGCCTGCGCGGCGACGCCTTCGCCGAGGAGACCGTGGACGACGAAGTTCAGGGCGCGGAGGTTCGGCAGGACATGCCGCACTACGGTCAACTCGGCGGTCTCCGGGAGCAGTTCCTGGAACCGTTCGACGGTGAGTTCATGCGCGAGCCAGCGCCAGGCGTCGTCGGTACGGACCCAGACGCCGACGTTTGCGTCCCCGCCCTTGTCGCCGCTGCGGGCGCCCGCGATGCGGCCGAGGGGGGCGAGCCGGGTGATCCCGGTGGGCAGCGGCTCGGGTAGAGCGGGCTCGTCCACATCCTCAAGTGCCCTCACCTGTACCGGTGTTGCCATGTCCTCCCGCCGCCCGTCCGGAAGTACGGCGACGTGGCCGACCTCTCCCGCCGGTACGTACCTCGCCTCGAACACGCCGTAGGGCGCGCCCTTGCCGGGCGGGGCGGTGACGTGGAAGCCCGGGTAGCTGCCGAGGGCCAGCTCGATCGCGGCCCCGGAGACGGTGCGTCCGACCGTCTCCGGTTCCTGGTCGCGGACGACGAGCCGGAGCAGGGCGCCGGCGGTCTCCTCGGTGTCGGCGTCGGCCCTGTCGGTTCGGGCCAGCTCCCACCGCACCTCGTCGGGTTGCGTACGGGTCCGGGTGAGCGCCTGCGCGAACTGGTCCTGCACCAGCTGCGCCTTGGCCTCGATGTCGAGTCCGGTGAGCACGAAGACGACCTCGTTGCGCCAGCCGCCGAGCCGGTTGAGCCCGACCTTGAGCGTGGGCGGCGGAGCCTCGCCGCGCACTCCGGAGATCCGTACGCGGTCCGGTCCGTCCTGCGTCAGCCGTACGGTGTCGAGCCGGGCGGTCACGTCCGGTCCGGCGTACCGGGCGCCTCCGGTCTCGTACAGCAGCTGGGCGGTGACGGTCCCGACGTCGACGACGCCGCCCGTGCCGTCGTGCTTGGTGATGACGGACGTCCCGTCGGCGTGGATCTCGGCGAGCGGGAAGCCGGGCCGGCGGATGTCGTGGCCGCGGAAGAAGGAGTAGTTCCCGCCGGTCGCCTGGGTGCCGCACTCCAGCACATGCCCGGCGACGAGAGCACCGGCGAGTGCGTCGTGGTCGTCGGGTTCCCAGCCGAAGTGGGCGGCGGCGGGTCCCGTGACGAGGGCGGCGTCGGTGACCCGGCCGGTGACGACGACATCGGCCCCGGCGCGCAGGCAGGCGGCGATGCCCGCGCCCCCGAGGTACGCGTTGGAGGTGAGGAACCCTTCGGGGACGGGCAGGCTGTCGCCCTCGACATGCGCGACGCGCACCGGCACGCCCACCTTTTGCGCCAACTCACGGACCGCTTCGGCCAGTCCGGCCGGGTTGAGCCCTCCGGCGTTGGCGACGATCTTCACCCCGAGCTCGTGCGCGAGCCCGAGCCCCTCTTCGAGCTGGCGCAGGAAGGTGGTGGCGTACCCGCGGTTCGGGTCCCCCAGCCTGCTCCGCCCGAGAATGAGCATGGTCAGTTCGGCGAGATAGTCGCCGGTGAGGACGGAGAGGGGGCCGCCGGTGAGCATCTCGCGCATGGCGTCGAAGCGGTCGCCGTAGAAGCCGGAGGCGTTCCCGATCCGCAGCGGCGCGGCGGTCACCGTGCACCGCCCTTGGGTGCGCGGCCGGGGCCGGGCGGCCCGGCGAAGGCCTGTGCGATGTCGAGCCACTGGTCGGCGTCGGCCCCGACACCGCGCACGGCCAGGTCGAGACGGTGGGCGCGCTGGGTGACGAGCAGACAGAAGTCGTACAGCGGTCCGGTGACGCGCTGTGCGGCGCCCTCGGGCCCGTAGGCGATCAACTCACCCCCGGGTGCCGTCAGTTCGACCCGGAACTCCTCGCCGGGCGGCTTGATCCCCCGTACGAGGAACGCGTAGTCGCGGGCGCGCACCCCGATCCGGGCGACGTGCCGCAGCCGGGCGGTCGGGGCGCGCACGACACCGAGGGCGTCGGCGACGTCCTGCCCGTGCGCCCAGGTCTCCATGAGCCGCGCGGTCGCCATGGACGCGACGCTCATGGGCGGCCCGTACCACGGGATGCGGGTGCCGGGCGGGGCGTCGCGCAGGGCGCGGCCAAGCCGTTCACGCCCGTCGCGCCAGCGCGCGAGCAGCGCGGCCGGCTCCGCGGCAACGATCTCCTCGGCAGCCTGATCGACAAAGCTGTCGGGGGCCGCCCGGGCCTTGGCCACCTCCACCGCGAAGGCGTCCGGATCGGTGACGGCGAGCAGGGCGACCTCGTCGGTCCAGGTCAGATGGGCGATCTGATGGGCGACGGTCCAGCCTGCGGCGGGGGTCGGCCCGGCCCATTGCCCGGCACTCAACTCTCCTACCAACAGGTCGAGTTCGTCACTCTCACTGCGCAGATCGTCGAGCACGGCTGCGGCATCGGACACGGTGCGCTCCCCTCGGGGCGTGGCGGCGTGCCCAGGAGCATGTCAGCGGACCCAGAAACAAGCAAGCATGCTTGCATTAATTGATGCATCCGCCTCCACCGGCGGTTCGGGACGGCTGCTAGCCTCCGCCGATGACTGACGAACCTCGCACCGCGGGCGTGCGTTTCGACGACAACAGGCTTGTCCTGGAGCAGTATCGGGACGAGATCGGCATCTACTACGCCTTCCCGGACAACGGCCGGACCGCCGCCGGACCATCGGTCGCCCTGTCCCTGGCCGAGGCACTGCACGCCCGGATCCGTCCGGTCGGCACCGCGGAGAAGGTCCTGCGCGCCTGGTCGCAGGGGTCGCTGACGCAGGGCGCGGCCGCCCTGGACGACCCGACCGCAGCCGCGCCGACCCGGGTCCGCGGCGGCGCGATCGTCATCCGTGACCGGCGGATGCTGCTGATCGGCCTCGTCGAGGGCGGCCGGACCTGGTACGAGATCCCGGGCGGCGGGGTCGAGGCGGGCGAGACGCCGGAGATGGCGGCGGTCCGTGAGCTCCGGGAGGAGACCGGCCTGCACGGGACGGTCGTGCGCGAGGCGGCCCGGATCTGGCGGCGCGGCACCCGGGGCCACTACTTCACGGTGGAGACCGAGGGCGAGGTGGGCGCACCGGAGACCCTGGACAACTACGGCGGCTTCCCCGTCTGGGTTCCGGTCCCCGAGCTGCCCACCACCCCGCTGTGGCCCCGCCGGCTGTCCTGGCGGATCGCCCACTGGCACACCTTCGGCTGGCCGGCGTCTCCGGCGGAACTCGCCGACTCGGTGGGGGACCTGGATGCGGCCTGCGCGTGGTGAAGGTGCGGACCGGAGATCCGTAGTTAAGGGGGCGGCGTCACGGGGAACGTACCGGCCGCGGTGGCGGAGTTCCTGCCCGGCCAGGCCCGCTGGATGCACAGTGCGGCGTACGACAGGCACCTCACGGGGTCCGGCTGCGCCGGGCGGTTCTTCCTCGACGCGGTGACCGACCGGCTGTACTTCGACACCGTCAGCCCGACGCCGCAGCCGGACAATCCCTAAGGGGTGTCCGGCCTCGCGCGGCGGGCGCCGCCGATCTGGCTGCGGACCGCTCCCATGCTCGCCCCGATGACCAGGGCGATGGCGAGCGCGTCGGTGGCCGTCAGCGCCTGGTCGAGGATCAGGAAGCCGGCCGTCGCCGCGATGGCCGGTTCCAGGCTCATCAGGACCGCGAACGTCGCCGCGGGCAGTCGGCGCAGTGCCATCAGTTCCAGCGTGTACGGCAGCACCGAGCTCATCAGGGCCACCGCCGCGCCCATCGCGAGCGTCGACGGGACCGCGAGCTTCGCGCCCGACTCCAGGATGCCCAGCGGGAGCGACAGGACCGCGGCGACCGTCATCGCCAGGGCCAGGCCGTCGGCCTGCGGGAAGCGGCGGCCGGTGCGTGCGCTGAAGACGATGTACGCCGCCCACATCGCCCCGGCCCCGAGCGCGAACGCCGCGCCGACCGGGTCCAGGCGGTCGAAGCCGCCACCACCCAGCAGGAACACCCCGCCCAGCGCGAGCCCCGCCCAGACGAGATTGATCAGCCGGCGGGAGGCGGCGACCGAGAGCGCGAGGGGGCCGAGCACCTCCAGGGTGACGGCCGCACCCAGCGGGATGCGGTCGAGTGCTTGGTAGAAGAGCATGTTCATGGCGCCCATCGTGACGCCGAACGCGACCACCGTCCCCCAGTCGGCCCGTGAGTGGCCGCGCCACTTCGGCCGGCAGACGATCAGCAGGACGACCGCGGAGACGGCCAGCCGGAGCGTGACCACGCCGAGCGCGCCCGCCCGCGGCATCAGCAGCGCCGCGACCGCGGAGCCGAACTGGACGGAGAGTCCGCCCGCGACCACCAGCGCCACCGGAGCGAGCGCCGCCCTGCGGCCGCCCGGTCGTGCGGGACCCGTCCCGTCGAGGGCCGACACCGCCTCCGGTACGGCGACGGCTGCTGCGGCCGGCTCCACGGCACTGCGCTGGTCATTCACGGGCGGCCTTCATCCTCGAAGAGTTCAATGTGTTGCACTTGGTAATTGAAGATACTGCACTCTTTCGGTGCGGCTCGTTTCTTCACCGTAGAGACGTCCGCGCGGCGCGGGAAATGCCGATTGCGCTCTCGTTATGCTCTACACGCATGAGCACAGGACAGGGCCCCGGCCGCACCGTCGAGCTGCGTCATCTACGGGCTTTCCTCGCTGTCGCCGAAGCGGGCAACGTCACACGCGCCGCCGCCGCGCTCCGGCTCACCCAGCCCGCCGTCTCCCGCACCCTCGCCGCCCTGGAGCAGCACCTCGGCGTCCGGCTCGTCGACCGCTCCACCCACCACCTCTCCCTCACCTCCGAAGGCGTCGTCTTCCGCGACAAGGCCGCCGCGGCGGTCGCCGCCTTCGACGAGGCCGTCGACCCCGGCGGTCTGCGCCACTGGCCGCTGCGGCTCGGACACGCCTGGTCGGCGCTGGGCCCCTACACCACACCGCTGCTCCGCAGCTGGCAGCAGCGGCACCCGGAGACGCCCCTCGAACTGCTGCGGATCGACGACCGCACCGCCGGGCTCACCCGCGGCGAGGTCGACGCGGCGCTGCTGCGCGGCCCCGTCGACGCGCCGGGGCTCGTCACCGAGGTGCTGCTCAGCGAGGACCGGGTGGCGGCGGTGACCGCGGACGGGCCGCTCGCCGCGCACGCCACGCTCCGTCTCGCCGATCTCGCGGGCGGCCCGATCGTCCTGAACACCGTCTCCGGCACCACCACCGTCGACCTGTGGCCACGTGGCGCCCGGCCCGCCGCCACCGTCACCGTCGCCAACACCGACGACTGGCTGACCGCCATCGCGGCCGGGCGCGGCTCCGGGGTGTCGGCCGCCTCCACCGCCGACATGCATCCGCACGCGGGGGTCGCCTACCGCCCGCTCGTCGACGCCCCGCCCGTCCCGCTGCTCCTCGCCCGGCGCGACGTCCCCGGCCACCCGGCGCTGCCCGAACTCGCCACGCTGGCCCGCGAGATCATCGGGCAGAACATCGCCCGGTGAGGGAATGCCCGGGCGGGGCGGCTCCGGAGAACGAGCGGCTGGTGGCGGCGGTGGCCCGGGCGGTCGAGGCGGGCTGATGACGGAGGTGGGGCGGGGACGCCTGTTCCCGCCCCACCCTTCCCGGCCGCGGGGCTCCGTCCCGGACCCCGCCCCTCGATCGCCGAAGGGCCTGAGCGGAACGCTTGTGTCAGTTGCCGTCGGGGGAGGGCCCGGCGCCGGCCAGTCCCTCCGCCAGCCCTTCCGCCAGCAGCTCCGCCAGGTGCCTCGCCCGCACACCCGCCAGCTGTGCCAGCTGGGTCCGGCACGAGAAACCGTCCGCCAGGATGTCCGTGCCGGGCTCCGCACCCCGTACCGACGGGAGCAGCTGCTCCTCCGCGCAGGCCACCGACACATCCCAGTGGCCCCGCTCGAAACCGAAGTTCCCCGCAAGACCGCAGCACCCTCCGCTCAACTCCCCTTCCAGCCCGGCTCGTTCGCGCAGCCGGCGTTCGGCCGCGTCGCCGAGGACCGCGTGCTGGTGGCAGTGGGTCTGGCCCGCGACCCGGCGGTCCAGGCGCGGCGGCCGCCATTCGGGGGCGTACTCCTCCAGGAACTGAGCCAACGTCCGTACCGAACCGGCGAGTTCGGCGGCGCGTGGGTCGTCGGGGAGGAGTTCCGGCAGGTCCGTACGGAGGGTGGCGGCGCAGCTCGGTTCGAGGACGACGAGCGGGTCGCCGAGGGAGAACTCCATCCGGTCGAGGGTGCGGCGCATGACCGCGCGGGCCTTGTCCAGTTGGCCCGTCGATACGTAGGTGAGTCCGCAGCACACGCTCCGTTCCGGGTACAGGGCTGTCCGGCCCGCCGCCTCCAGGACCCGGACGGCCGCCTTCCCGACCTCCGGGGAGAGGTGGTTGGTGAAGGTGTCCGGCCAGACGGTCACCACCTGATCGCTCGACAGGATCACCGTCCCACGGCCCCTGCGCTTTCGGGCCCACCGGGTGAACGTCTCCCCCGCCAGCACCGGAATCGTCCGCTCCGCAGTGATGCCCGCCAGCCGTTTCGCCAGTGCGGCGAACGGGCGGATCCGGGCGAGCGCATTCAGCACGGGCGCGATCGGGGCCACGAGCCGCAGCCACTGCGGCAGCCGGCCCATCACGTAGTGGGAGGCGGGCCGCAGCCGCCCCCGGTAGTGGCGGTGCAGGAACTCCGCCTTGTACGTGGCCATGTCCACGCCCACCGGGCAGTCGCTGCGGCACCCCTTGCAGGACAGGCAGAGGTCGAGCGCGTCCCGCACCTCCTCCGACCGCCAGCTGTCCGTGATCACCTCGCCGGCGAGCATCTCGTGCAGCAGGCGGGCCCGGCCGCGGGTGGAGTGGGCCTCCTCGCCGGTCGCCCGGAAGGACGGGCACATCACGTCCGCGCCCGCCGGCTGCGCCGTACGGCATTTCGCGACGCCGACGCATCGTCGTACGGCCGCCGTGAAGTCGCCGCCGTCGTGCGGGTAGCCGAAGGTGACGTCCACGGGGCGTTTCGGCAGGACGTCGAAGCGGAGGTTCTCGTCGAGGCGGGCGGGGCGGGCGAGGATGCCGGGGTTCATGCCGCCGTCCGGATCCCAGAGGTCCTTGAACCGGCCGAAGAGCGCGACGAGTTCGTCCCCGTACATCCGGGGCAGCAGCTCGGCCCGGGCCTGCCCGTCGCCGTGTTCCCCGCTCAGCGAGCCGCCGTGCGTGACGACGAGCGCGGCAAGTTCCTCGGAGAAGCGGCGGAAGCGGGCCACACCGTCGCCGCTCAGCAGGTCGAAGTCGATCCGCACGTGGATGCAGCCGTCGCCGAAGTGCCCGTACGGCGTGCCGCGCAGCCCGTGTGCGGCCAGCAGGGCGCGGAAGTCGCGCAGATACGGGCCGAGGCGGGCGGGCGGTACGGCGCAGTCCTCCCAGCCGGGCCAGGCCTCACTGCCATCGGGCATCCGGGTAGCGGTGCCGGACGCGTCCTCCCGGATGCGCCACAGGGCCCGCTGTGCGGCCGGGTCGGTGACCACGGTCGCGTCCACCGCGTCGGCCGCCCGCAGGATCCGTTCGGCGTGCGCCCGCGCCTCGGCCGGGGTGTCCCCGCCCGTCTCGACGAGGAGCCAGGCTCCGCCGCGCGGCAGCCCGGCCGGTTCCCGTACGAGATCGGCGGCCATGCCCTCGACCGTCAGGGGGCGGTACGGGAGGAGGCCGGGGGCGGCTTCGGCGGCCGCGGACTCGTCGGCGTAACCGAGTACGGCGAGGGCGCGGGATCCGGGCGCCTCGACCAGTCGTACGGTCGCCTCCGTCATCACGCCGAGCGTGCCTTCGCTGCCGCAGAAGGCTCGGGCCAGGTCAGGGCCTCGCTCGGGGAGGAGGGCGTCGAGGGCGTATCCGGAGATGCGGCGCGGGAGTTCGGGGAAGCCGGTGCGAAGGAGCGCGAGGTGGGAGCCGACCAGTTCACGCAGGCCGGCGGGGGCGCCGTCCCACCTCCCCCGGTCGAGCCGGAGCGTGTCGCCGCCGTAGCGGGCGACGGTCAGTGCGTGGACGTTGTCGGCGGTGGTGCCCCAGGCCACCGAGTGGGAGCCGCAGGCGTTGTTGCCGATCATCCCGCCGAGCGTGCACCGGCTGTGCGTGGAGGGGTCGGGGCCGAAGGTGAGGCCGTGGGGTGCGGCGGCGGCGCGCAGGTCGTCCAGGACCACGCCCGGCTGGACGACGGCCGTCCGGGACGCGGCGTCCAGTTCGACGATCTTCCCCAGGTGGCGGGTGAGGTCGAGGACCACACCGGTGCCGGTGGCCTGCCCGGCGATGGAGGTGCCGCCGCCACGCGGCACGACGGGCACCGCGTGCGCACGGCAGACGGCGAGCGCGGCGGCGACGTCGTCGGCGTCGCGCGGGGCGACGATGCCGAGCGGCACCCGGCGGTAGTTGGAGGCGTCCATCGTCATCAGCGCCCGCGCGGTGGTGCCGAACTCCACCTCTCCGCGCACGGCGCTGCCGAGGGCCCGTACAAGAGCGGTCCGGTCCTGTCGTTCAGCCATGGGCCCAGAATGCCGCTGGTCGGGGCGGTGGGCCCGCCGCCCCCTCGCGTTTCCCCCCGAATGCGTCAATCCGTCGGAATACGTCGGATGCGTAGTCACATACGTAACAGGGAAGACCGCAAGGGCTTCCCAAGCAGATCGTCAATTCTCATATAGTGGCCAAGACTTGATCAGGAATTATCAGCTCCGGTTGATCTCTTTCGCCCCCCGCTGTACCGAAGTGTCCGGATCCACCCCCTGTCCGTCGCCGTCCGCCCCCTAGGACTCCGCTTGCGCCCCACATCCCGGCCAACCGCACTGGCCCTGCTGGTCTCGGCGGCCGTCACCGGTTCCTGCTGCCTGTGGGCGGTCCTCGCCGCTCCCGCTTCGGTCAGAACCCCGCTGTCCTGGGGGGCCGGCGCAGCCGCCCTGCTGCTGTCCGTCGCCGTGGCGATCGCCGTCCACGCCCGGGCCACCACGCGCCTGCTGCGCGCGCACAACGCCGCCGAGGCCCAGCGGTTCACCGCCGAGACCTCGCGGCTGGTGTCGTCGTCCGCGGCCGACGCCCAGCGGTTCACCGCGGAGACGGCCAGGGTCAAGGCCGCCGCAGCGGCCGAGAACGCGCGGATCACCGAGCTGGCCGCCGCGGAGACCGCCCGGATGGACGACGAGGTCAAGCGGCTGGGCGACCGGCTGCACGACGAGGTCGAGCGGCTGGGCGCGCGCGTGGCCCGCAGCGAGACCGAGCGCTCCGCCGCGATCGCCGCCTGCGCCAACGCCGCCGGACGGATGCAGGCGCTCGCCACCAGCATGCTCGCCGACCTGCGCGACATGGAGCACCGGCACTCCGCCGAGGACGTCCTCGGCGATCTGCTGCACCTGGACCACCGCACCGCCCAGGCGGGCCGGCTGGCCGACTCCATCGCCGTGCTGACCGGCGCCCGCTCCGGGCGGCGCTGGGCGAAGCCGATCGTGATGGAGTCCATCCTGCGCGGCGCGATGGGCCGGATCAGCGGCTATCAGCGGGTACGTCTCCACTCGACCAGCGACGTCGCGATCGCCGGTCACGCGGCCGAGGGCATCATGCACGCGCTCGCCGAACTCCTCGACAACGCTGCCAACTTCTCGCCGCCCACCGCGGAAGTCCATGTGTACGTGGAGGAGGTGCCCGCCGGCATCGTCCTCACCGTCGAGGACAGCGGTCTGGTGATGAGCGATGTGCAGCTGCGGCGCGCCGAGCGTGCGGTGTCCGCCACCAACCAGGACCTGACCGGTCTGTCCGGCACCCGCCTCGGTCTCGCCGTCGTGGGCCGGCTGGCCCGTAAGCACGGTCTGACGGTCTCGTTCCGGCCGTCCGCGCGCGGCGGCACGGGCGCCCTGATGATGCTCCCGCAGGAACTGATCACCCGGACGCCGGTGACCGTCCCGGCGCCCGCCCCAGTGGCGGAACCGGCAGCGGAACCGGAGCCCGTCCACACCCCCGCCCCGGCCGCCGGGCCCGCCCCCGCGAACGCGGAGACCGGCTCCGGCTCCGCGTCCGAGACCACCGGCAGCCTCCCCCGGTTCGGCGAGAGCGGCCTCCCCAAGCGCACCCGGGGCCGTACCCTCGCCGCCGCCGAATCCCGTAACAACGCCAACGGCGCCACCCCCGGCGCCGCGACTCCCCGGCCCCGTACTTCCGACCCCAAGGAACAGGCAGCCCGCTTCAGCAGCTTCCGCCAGGCAGTACGGCCCAATCCCCCGCACCCGGAAGGCAACACCCGATGACCGCGACCACCGACGAGAAGCTCAACTGGCTGCTGGAGGGGCTCCTGGAGCGCACCCCCGGCACCCGGCACGCCCTCGTCCTGTCCAGGGACGGCCTCAGGCTCTGCCGTACCCCCGAGCTCTCCGTCGATCAGGCCGACCAGCTGGCCGCGATCTCGGCCGGCATCCAGAGCCTGTCGCACGGCGCCTCCGTCGAGTTCGGTGACGGCACCGGCGGCGTACGGTCCGCGATGGCCGAGTTCTACGGCGGCGTGCTGTTCATCGTCGAGGCGGGCGCGGGCGCCCATCTCGCGGTCGTCGCCTCGGAGGACTCCGACGTCGGCCTCATCGGCCACAACATGACCGAGCTCGTCGAGCAGCTCGGCGAACACCTCAGCGCCCCGCCGCGCTCCTCCGCGACCTCCGAAGCCCCCTCCGACGCCACCGGAGCCGCCTACGCGACCGCGGCCGTATGACCCGCCCCCGTCCCGGCCGGGACGACGCCCCGGACCGGCTGTACACCCTCACCGGTGGCCGCAGCCGGTCCGATTCGGACGCGTTCGACCTGGTGACGCTGGTGGTCTCCGAATGCGAGCCGGCCCCCGGCATGCAGTCGGAGCACGTCACCATCCTGCGGATGTGCCAGAGCCCCACCGCGGTCGTCGAGATCGCGGCGGGCCTCGGGCTGCCCGTCAGCATCGTCCGGATCATGCTGTCCGACCTGCTGGACACCGGCCGGATCAGCGCCCGCCACCCCCGTACCGCCCGTGTCGCGGACCGGCTCCCCGACCCCGACATCCTGGAACAGGTGCTCGTTGGACTCCGCAACCTCTGACCGTGCCGCCCTGCAGGCGACGGCCGACAACGGACTGAAGATCGTCGTCGTCGGCGGCTTCGGGGTCGGCAAGACCACCATGGTCCGCTCCGTCAGCGAGATCCGTCCGCTGAACACGGAAGAGACCATGACCCGCGCGGGCGAGGCCGTCGACCACCTGGACGGTGTGCAGTCGAAGACGTCCACGACCGTCGCCTTCGACTTCGGCCGGATCTCCCTCGACGAACGCTCGGTGCTGTACCTCTTCGGCGCACCCGGTCAGGAACGCTTCTGGTTCCTGTGGGACCGGCTGTTCTCGGGCACGCTCGGCGCCGTCGTCCTCGTCGACACCCGCCGGCTCGCCGACTCCTGGTACGCGATCGACCGTCTGGAGCACCACGGCACGCCGTTCATCGTTGCGTGCAACGACTTCGGCGGCCCGCTCCACACCGAACAGCAGATACGTGAGGCGCTCGACCTCTCGGACGACGTGCCCCTGGTGGAGTGCGACGCCCGGGACCGCTCGTCCAGCAAGTACGTACTGATCACGCTGGTCGAGCACCTCCATGCCCTCGCGCTCGGCACAGCGTCGCCGAGGCGATGAACGAGGTGCTCCGGGAGGACACCTCGACGCGGAACGTCGCGGGCCGCTGGGCGTCGCGCGACACCCACCTCGGCGGGCGTCACATCCAGGCGGGCGACCTGCTGCTGCTCGGCACCGACGGCTCCTCGCCGGCCGGCGGCAACAACGCGTTCCTCTCCTTCGGCCACGGCCCGCACGTGTGCCCGGGCGCGGCGCTGTCCCGGCTGGAGGCGGGGGTGGCGCTGCCCGCGCTGTACGAGCGGTTCCCGGAGCTGAAGCTCGCCGTCCCGGCGTCCGAGCTGCGGAACAAGCCGATCGTCACCCAGAACGACCTGTACGACCTGCCGGTCGAACTGGGCTGACCCCGCCGCGCGATGTGGTCCACACGCCGGGGCGCGTGTCTCATCCGACGGACACGGCGCTCGACCGTGCCCGTGAGGTACTACGCTCCGGTTCGTGGCTGATATCCAGATTCCCGCTGACCTCAAGCCCTCCGACGGACGCTTCGGCGCCGGTCCTTCCAAGGTGCGGACGGAGGCGCTCGACGCGCTGGCCGCCACCGGAACGTCTCTTCTCGGTACGTCCCACCGCCAGGCCCCGGTCAAGAACCTGGTCGGCTCGGTGCGTCAGGGTGTGCGCGACCTCTTCTCCCTCCCCGAGGGCTACGAGGTGATCCTGGGCAACGGCGGCTCCACCGCCTTCTGGGACATCGCGACGCACGGTCTGATCGAGACGAAGTCCCAGCACCTCAACTTCGGCGAGTTCTCGTCGAAGTTCACGAAGGCCGCCAAGCTCGCCCCGTGGCTCGCCGACCCGAGCGTCATCGCCTCCGACCCGGGCACCCACCCGGACCCGCGGGCCGAGGCGGGCGTCGATGTCTACGCGTTCACGCACAACGAGACCTCGACCGGTGTCGCCGCGCCGGTCGAGCGCGTCGCGGGCGCCGACGAGGGCTCGCTGGTCCTGGTGGACGCCACCTCCGGCGCGGGCGGCCTGCCGGTCGACATCACCGAGTCGGACGTCTACTACTTCGCCCCGCAGAAGTCCTTCGCCTCCGACGGCGGCCTCTGGATCGGCGTCTTCTCCCCGGCGGCCCTGGAGCGCGCCGCGCGCATCCACGCGTCGGGCCGCCACATCCCGGAGTTCTTCAGCCTGCCCACGGCGATCGACAACTCCCTCAAGAACCAGACGTACAACACCCCGGCCCTGGCCACGCTCTTCCTCCTGAACGAGCAGCTGAACTGGCTGAACACCCAGGGCGGCCTGGACTTCTCGGTCCGCCGCACGGCCACCTCGGCGCGGAACCTGTACGGCTGGGCCGACGAGTCGAAGTACGCGACCCCGTTCGTCAGCGACCCGGAGAAGCGCTCGGCGGTCATCGGCACGATCGACTTCTCGGACGAGATCGACGCCTCGGCGGTCGCCAAGGTGCTGCGCGCCAACGGCATCGTCGACACGGAGCCGTACCGCAAGCTGGGGCGCAACCAGCTGCGTGTCGCGATGTTCCCGGCGATCGACCCGGCGGACGTGCTGGCCCTGACGGCCTGCATCGACTACGTGATCGAGAAGCTGTAACGAGCAGCTGTACGCCTCCGAGGGGCCCCCGGTACGGATCCGTACCGGGGGCCCCTCGCCGTTGCTCACCCCGCCGCCTCCGCCAGGACCGCCCGGAGCCGGCCGATCCCTTCGTTCCACGGCTCCCCGTGCCCGCCCTCGCTCCACAGCTCCAGCAGCTCGGACGGCTCGGTCACCACCCGGTCGAGGGCCTGAACCCGGGCTCCCACCCGCAGAGCGCCTCCGCTTGGACCGACCGCCTCGTTCACTCGACCGAGTGGACGATCACCAAAGGGACATGTGGGGGCGCACCGTCCTACGATGATGCTCTCGACACCACGCACCAGGAGGCCCGCAATGTCTGCAGCAGCAGTCGAGCACCCCTGTGACGGTGAGCCGGAATCGCAGCTCGACGTGGCCAACAGGCTCATGGAGCAGCATCCGGGTTACCGCGTCGAGATCATCGGAGGCGTTATCACCGTGGCCCCACCTGCGGACGGCGATCACGCCGATGTACTGACGGACCTCATGGTTCCGTTCCTCGCCGCAGGTCTGCACGGCAAGGAGACGAGGCTTCTTCAGGGCATCGGCATCTGGTTGCCGGGCGGCCCGGAGGACTACGCCATCCCGGACCTCGCATTGATCGATGCCGACTTCAAAGACCACGTCATCGAGAGCAACTGCTTCGACCCGGTGATCTTCCATCTCGTACTGGAAGTCACTTCGAGCAACTACAACAATGATCTGCGCGCCAAGGTCACCGCGTACGCCGAGGCCAAGATCCCGGTCTATGTGATCGTCAACCGCAAGCACGGCCGGGTCCATGTCCTGACCGAGCCCATCGCCGACGGGTACGACAGCCACCAGGTGTACGCCCCCGGGCAGCAGGCCACCCTCCCCGCCTCCATCGGCGCCGAGGTCACCCTCGACGTCGCGGATCTGCTGGGGGCCGGGCAGCGCCGGAAGTGACGTCCGTGCGGCGCCACCGCCGCTCCCCGTCCTCCCACTCGTCGGTGGGCATGAGTCCCGCCGCCGCGGCCACCGCGGCGGACGCGGTGTGGTCGGGGTGGATGTGGGCGACGAGCGTACGGACCGTTCCCCCGGTCGGCAGGTGCGCCACCAGTCCGGCCGCCGCTTCCTTCGCGTAGCCCAGGCCCTGCCATTCGGTGCCGACGACCCAGGCGATCTCGGCCCGGGGGCCCGCCACCGTGGCCTGGACCCAGCCCACGAGACGACCGTCGGCACGGTCCCGGAGTACCCAGTTCCACCAGTGTTCGGCAGGGTCGGGCGAGCCGGCTTCCCAGCGGGTGTAGCGGGCCCGGAGGGTGTCCAGGTCCTCCGGGGCGCCGCCCGTGTACGTGTGCAGGGCCGGGTCGGCGAGGACCGCCGCCATCTCGTCGGCGTGCGCGGCTCGCAGCGGCAGTGCGTCGAGCCGCTCGGTGGAGAAGGCCTCGGGTCCTTGGTTCGTCATAGCGCCCGACCCTACGTGCGGCGCGTCACCGGATGGCTTCGGCCCCGGGATGTGCGCCGATGGGGTCGGGCGCGGTCGGTCAGCCGCGCTTGCGGCGCCGGTTCATGAAGACGAGTGCGCCCACGGCGGCGAGCACCACCGCTCCCACCAGTGTGCTGCCTTTCACCTCGTTGCCGTCCCCGCCCGTCCCGCCGGCGGCCGACGCACCGCCGCCGTCCTTCGACGGCGACTTGGCGTCGCCGCCGTTCCTGTCCGCGCCTGCGATGTCCACCCGTACCACGTCGCTCCGCGCGCCCTCCGAGCCGAACATCAGCGCCGAGCCGTCCGCGGTGTACGTCACCGACTCGGACTGTCTCTGCAACGGTGCGTCGACCGGGTGGTCGGCGCCGAGCCGGCCGTCCTTGAACGCGTAGCCACGGGCGCTGAAGTAGGACCGCAGCACCAGTTCCTTCCCGTCCGGCGAGAACGCCCCGTCCGTCACCCACGGCACCTCGCCGACCCGCCGGAACACATTGGTCCGTCCGGTGGAGAGCTCGGCGGGTCCTTCGTACAGTCCGCCGCCGTCCTCGTTCTTCGAGGCGATGTAGACCCGGCCGGTCTTCGGGTGGACCATCAGCGCCTCGGCGTTGCGCGCCCCGTCCGCGTACTTCACGTCGAACTGGGTCGCCCGGACCGTCGCGTCCTTCAGCACCTTCGGCTCCGGGAACCGGTAGATCCAGACGTGGTCCCAGCTGCCGTTCAGGTTGTCGCCGATGTCGCCGACGTACAGGTTGCCGTCGGGTCCGAGCGAGATCGCCTCCACGTCGCGCGGCGCGCCGACCCCGCGCATGGTGATCGTCGCGACGGTCTTCCCGGTCCGGGAGTCGACGGCGTAGACGTACGGCCCGTCCTCGCTGTCGTTGTGCGTCCAGTAGATGCCCGGGTGGGCGCGGCTCGCGGCGAGGCCGCTGGACTCGGTGATCCGGGGGTCCTCGATCGTGAAGCTGCGGTCGGCGGACCCGTCGTCGGCCGTGGCCGGGGCGGCTGTCGCCCCGGCGAGGACGAGCAGCGCGGCGGCACCGGTGACTGTCAGATACGAACGCATGGACCAAGTGTCCATCCTCACGTCGCAGCTCCGCGCGTTGATCCGCCATGATGGCGCCATGCGTTTTCTGTTCGTCGGCGATTCCATGACCATCGGCCGCGCCGGCGACTTCACCTGGCGCTACCGCATGTGGCAGCACCTCGAAGCGGCTTTCGACGGTCCGTACGAGATCGTCGGTCCCCGGACCGAGCTGTACGACACCGCGACGAACACCCCGGTCTCGTACGCGTACGGCGCCCCGGATTTCCCCGCCCGGGCCCGCCGGCATCTGGCGGGCTGGGGCGAGGGATGGCTGCACATGGCCCCGGTGATCGCGGACACGGTCACCGCGACGCGTGCCGACGTCCTGCTCGTCTCGCTCGGCCTGATAGACCTCGGCTTCTACACGGACAGCGGGCAGACGGCCGAGAACGCCCGCGCGTTCGTCGCCGCCGCCCGCACCGCGAACCCGCACATCAAGGCCGTGCTCCTGCCGGTCATCCCGAACATACGGGCCGAGTCGGACGCCCCGTTCGCCGCCGAGTGCGACCGCTTCAACGAGCTCCTCGCGAAGGCGGTCGCCGACCTCGACGAGCCGATGTCACCGATCCTGCTGGCCTCGCGCCCGGCCGGGTACGACATCCACACGGACACGTACGACGGCACGCACCCCGGTCCCACGGGCGAGGAGAAGCTGGCCGCGACGTTCGCCGACGCGATGCACCAGGCCTGGGGCATGGGCGGGCCGTACGCGGGCGGCCGCACGGAAACGTGACGCCCGGCCGTCCCGGTGCCCTCACTTTTTGGTGGGCCGGGCCCGCACATGCATCCGTTCGCCCTGCGGCCCGAACAGACTGAGAATCTCGACCGGTTCCGGCCCCGCGCTGGACCAGGCATGGGGCGTACGCGTATCGAACTCGGCGACCTCCCCGGTGGTCAGAACGACATCGTGCTCACCCAGCACCAGCCGCAGCCGCCCCGCCAGCACGTACAGCCACTCGTAGCCCTCGTGCACCCGCTGCTCCAGGGGCCCGGTCGCCCCTCGCCGGCCGGGCAGCACCATCTTGTACGCCTGGAGGCCACCGAGGTGGCGGGTCAGCGGCATGAACTTTCTGCCGCCGCGGGTGAAGGGACGCAGATGGACACGGGGGTCGCCGGTGGCGGGGGCGCCGACGAGCTCGTCGAGCGCGACCCCGTACGCCTTGGCCAGCGGCAGCAGCAGTTCCAGGGTGGGTTTGCGGCCGCCCGACTCCAGGCGGGAGAGGGTACTGACCGAGATCCCGGTCGTCTCGCCCAGCTGAGCGAGGGTCGTGCCGCGCTCCCGGCGCAGGGCCCTCAGACGCGACCCGACCCCGGTCAGGACGGCGGCGAACTCATCGCCGGCATCCGCATCCGCCTTCGCTCCGTCTCCCATCTCCCCATTATTTCGCGGAACGGGAACGCGGTGGCGGTCAGGGCGAGCCGAGCATGGTCAGAGAGAGCCGCGTGAGCTCTTCGGTCAGCCAGTCGGGCGTGACCTGGCGGGGGCGGCGGGCGTGGTGGGCGAGGAGTTCCTCGACCGAGTGGGTCATCACCGTGACCGCGACCCGCTGGTCGCCGTCACCCACCTCACCCCGCTCGGCGGCACGCTCGGCCTCACAGGTCAGGAACTCGGACCACATTGTCCGCCACATCGCGAGATGCTCGTCGACGGTGCGGCTCACGCCCAGCACCTCGACGAACGCCACCCGCGCGGCCCGCGGATCAGCGGTGACCCCGCGCACATAGGCGGCGAAGAGGCGACGGAACCGTTCCTCCGTCCCGCACTCCTCCATGTCGTCGGAGAGCATCGCCTCCTCGGACGCGCGCAGTCCGCTGGTCGCCACCTCGTCGTACAGCGCAATCAACAGCGCCTCCCGCGAGGTGAACTGCTGATGGAACGCGCGAATCGGCACGCGCGCCTCGGCGCAGAGCTGCTCGACGGTCGTGCGCGCGTAGCCGTATGCGGCGAACAGGTCCCGCCCTGCCCGCAGGAGCCGGCCACGCCACTGCGCCCGGTCCTCGGCGGACTCGGTCATCCCAGTTCCGCGGCTCACCACGGCATTCACCACAGGTCCTCCTTCGTCGGCCCGGAGTCGCTGTCATTGTCCTCGCTCCGCCCCGGCGACGGTGGATTCGCCACACCGCGGACGATGACGCACGGTCGTCTGCCGAAGCTCGTTGACCGGCAGGGGCGTTGGGCGGACCACCGGAGAGCGGTGTACGGGATCTTGTTCAGGTTTCGAACGGGGCGACGGGCGACTGCCCGCGGTGAGGCCCCGGTTTGTGTGATGGGCGCGTAGGGCAGGTGTCGCAACTGTCCCGCACCGAGTGCGCTGTTCGTCGCCGCGCAGGCGGATGCGATCGAGGGCTCCGCAGGATGAGCAGGTGTGCTCGGATGCGGTCTCGGCGACATCGGTCAGGGCTGTGGCACGGTCGGTGTGAACACATGTGACGCGTGGAACACTCTTGATCACGAACACGATCACACTGTCCGACATCGAGAGGGCCCTGCGGTCCAGTTGGGGCGTCGACACGTGCGCCCCCGAGGACATGAACAGTTGGCGCCCGGACAATCCGGCACGTGGTCAGTGCGGGGTAACCGCCGTGGTCGTGAACGATCTCCTCGGCGGCGATCTAGTGTACGGGGAAGTCCGTGTCAGGGCGGAGTTCACCGATTACCACTGGTGGAACCGGTTCCACGGCATCGACATTGATCTGACGAGGGAGCAGTTCGACCCGAGCGAGGTGGTCGGCCAAGGCACGATGGTGGTACGGCCGCCGGGGCCACCCAATCGCTGCCGTGAGCAGTACGAGTTGCTGCGTCGCCGCGTTTTCACGCACCTCGGCCTGGCCGAGGGCGACGGTCGAGGGGCCCGCGAGGAGACGGGAGATCATCTCGCAGACACAGAGGTGTAAGCACCAATACTGTGATCTTTCATGACCATTGCCGATAACCACATAACGGCGCGCGCAAAGCTGCCGCGAACGTATCTCCTCTGGCTCAGTGGAGCGTTCACGTCCCAGCTGGGGGATGCCGCCATGTATTTCGCCCTGGGCTGGGCAGCCACTGCGCACGGGGGCGGCACCGGAGGGCTCGTGCTCACTGCCGTTGCCCTTCCGAGAACCCTGTTTCTTCTCATTGGAGGGGCAGTCGCAGACCGGTTCTCCCCCAGGCGCATCTTGATCATCGGTGACTCGATAATGCTCGCCATGACCCTTGTCGTGGGCCTCACCGCGGCCGCGCAAGGATCCACTCTGTGGCTGCTGCTGGGGGCCGGAGTGGTCATGGGAACCATCGATGCCTTCTACCTCCCGGTGTCGGGCTCGATGCCGCGACGACTGGTGGACCCGGACCGTCTCGACCGTGCGGTCGGTCTCAGTCAGACCGGCAGCCAGCTGATCTCGCTGGTCGGGGGTTCGCTGGGCGGTGCCTTGGTAACGGCCGGCGGTCTGGTCGGCGCAGCTCTCTTCGACGGCTTGACGTTCGCCTTCGCCGTGATCGTGGCCGCGCTCATTCGCCCCCGCTTCGAGGTTCCCCCGCCCGCTCAGCGTGCGAGCCTGTTGCGTGAGGCGGGCCAGGGGGTGACGTTCTCGCTGCGTCACCCGGTGCTCCGGCCGGCGCTGATCCTGACCGGCGCGGTCGCCGGCTTCGCCATCCCCGTCGGGTCGCTCCTCGTTCCCCTCCTCGCACGGGAGAACCACTGGGGCGCACGGGCCGCCGGCGTGGTGCTGGGCGGCCAGGCACTCGGCGCCCTCCTCGTGGCCCTGCTCGTGGCGCGCCGGGGAGCCCTTCGCTTGCCGGGCTTCGTCGCAGCCCTGAGCGTCGTTCCCATGGGCCTCGGCATCTGGGTGCTCGCACTGACTGAGCGGGCCCCGATCGCCGTGGCGGCAGCCACCGCGATCGGCCTCGGCCTGGGCCTGTTCGTCACTCACCTCGGCCCGCTGATGCTGGGAGCCAGCCCGTACAGTCATCTCGCCCGAGTCCAGTCGCTCATCACTTTGGTGCAGAGTCTGGTCCTGGTGGTCACCCTGAACCTGCTCGGCCAACTGGCCGATGCCATCGACGCCTTCACCACGGCGGTGGTGTGCGCGGCCGTACTGGCCGGCGCGGGCCTTCTGGCCTTGGCGTCCGCTCCGCTACGGAACGCCACCATGCAGCAGGAGGAAGCGGCGTGAAGAGCTCCTCCTCTGTCGCGGAACACCCGGGAAGCGCAGAAGGGTCGTCACAGGCCGTTTGGCAGCTGGTCCTTCCCCCGGAGCACCTCTCAGAGACTCCTACGACAGCCACGAACGCGTCTGGAACCCGGCGATGCCGCTGTTGTTCCAACGGCATGTTGGGGTGGAGAACCGGCACCCCGATCAGCGTCTCGGCCATCGCCCGGCAAGCCGCAGTGGACCGCACGTTCCTCTGCCGCCACCGGGACCTACTCGCCCTGGTCCACGCCGCCGAGCTCGAACCAGCAGCCCAGGGCCCGGCAGGCGGCTCGCCGGTGAGCCGAGCATCGCTCCAGGCCGACCTCGCCAACGCCCAAGCCCGCAACACCCGCCTGACCACCCGCATTCAGCAGCTGGAGAAGCAACTGTCGCAGGCGCTGGGAGCCCAGGCATGGCAGGCGTCGGGACTCGGAGCCCCAACCGACATCGACGAACTCCAGCGAAAGATCACCAGGCCGGAACAGCGCAACGTCGAGCTGACCGCCGCGTTGGAGGAGGCTCAGTCCGACCTCGCCGCTGCGCGTGAGGCCAACCGGGACCTGACCAGAGCTTTGAACCAACGCGGCTGAGTCAGAAGCTGCGTCCGAACCTCTATCCACTGTTCAGAGGCACGATCAGGTGCGGGAGGCCAGTGGATGTGTGCCTGGCACGATTGTCCATCCGGCTGGCACCCCTTCGAGAAGGGGCGTATCCCGGATGGCGGGTGGCCCTTGCGGTTCCTAGCCTCGGGTCATGACCTCTCGTCGTTTACGGTTATCAGCTGTAGTGCTGGCGCTGGCTGTGTCGTCTCTGCCGTCCGCTGCGGCGTCGGCCGCACCGCACCCCTCGGGCACGGGTTGGTCTGTGCAGCGTGACGCCGACGCGCTGCACGCTGCCGGGGTCACCGGAGTAGCAGTCCGCCTGGAGACCCCGCGCGGGACGGTCACGGCCCGCTCCGGGGTGGGGGACCTGGTCACTCGCCGCCCGGTTCCGACGGACGGCTACCTGCGGCTGGGCAGTACCACCAAGACGTTCGTCGCCACCGTCGTGCTGCAACTGGTGGGCGAAAAGCGGATTTCCCTCGACCAGACGGTGGAGCAACTGCTGCCCGGGGTCGTGTCCGGAGCCGGAAACGACGGACGGACCATCACCGTCCGCGACCTGCTGCAGCACACCAGCGGCCTGTCCGACTACATCTACGACGTCTTCCCCGACCCCAGTGCCCAGACCTACTTCGCCAACCGGTGGCGTGCCTACAAACCCGAAGAGCTGGTCGCCCTGGCCATGCGCCATGCGCCTGCCTTCCCAGCAGGCGCCCGCTGGGCGTACTCCAACACGAACTACGTACTCGCCGGAATGATCATCCAGAAGATCACCGGCCGCACCTGGGAACAGCAGGTCCACAACCGCATCCTGCACCCCCTCGGCCTGCAGCACACCGACACCCCGGGCACCTGGCCCTTCCTCCCGCATCCGCACACGGCCAACTACCAGCAGTTCACCGTGGACGGCCCGATGGTCGACACCACGATCCCCTACCGTCCCTTCGACAGCGGGGCCGACGGCTCGATGACCGGCACGGCCCGCGACCTCAACCGCTTCTTCACCGCCCTGGCCAACGGACGACTGCTGAAGCCCGCCGAGCTCGCTGCCATGCAGACCACAGTCCCGGTGCCGCAGGACAGCGGCCACCCGGCAGGCACCCAGGACGGCCTGGGCCTGTTCTTCACACCCCTGTCCTGCGGCGGCGGTTACCTCGGGCACGGAGGAAGCGGCTTCGGATATGTCATCCGGGCAGCGACAACCACGGACGGCCGGCGCACCATCACCGTCTCCGCGCACAGCCGCTCCGCAGACCTGCAGACCGCGGCACGTCAGGAAGACGCACTGCGCAACCTCATCGACCACGCTCTGTGCCGCACCACTTGACCATGCACTCGGCACCGCGGCCAGGCCGTTCGTGCCGCACGGGTGACTACGGCTTACTCTTCGGGAGCTCCGACAGCCGCTCCAATCACAAGTAGCGCCAAAGGTGTTGCACACACCGGCGCTGAGCTGCACAAAGTAGTCTCCACTCGCCTCGCGCCACACGGTTACCCCCAGAGAACCCGGCCGTGAACGCACCCCACCTCGTCGCCCTCGTCCGCGCCGGAGCCCGCTTCGAACGCGGCCACCTCGTCGAACGCCCCGAGACCGTTGCGGCATGAACAATCTCAATGTCGCAAAGGTTGCCTATGAAGGTCTCGCCGCGGTCAAGCGTGGTGACTGATGTTTCCAGTCCCTGGCCCTACTGGCCACGGGCCGGTTGGTTGGTGATCAGCAGGGTAGTGCCGGCCGGGCGGAAGCCCAGTCGGGCGTAGATACGCGCGACGGCCTCATCGGCGTAGGCGAGGAAGACGGTGTGCACGCCATGGCCGCGGGCATGGGAGGCCAGGGCCGTCATGACGGCAGCGCCGAGACCTTGGCGGCGGGCGGCGGGGAGGGTACCGATTCCGCCGATCTCGGTGGTGCCATTCGCTGGGTGGTAGTGGCCCGCGGCAAGCGGGGTGCCGTCCGGGGCGAAGGCGGCGACGAGCGTTTTGTGGCCGGCTCGGAGGGAGGGGCGGGTCGATGCGGCTGTGCCGTCCGCTTTGAGTTCTTCGGCCGCTGCCTCCAACTCCGCGCGGCCCGCCGACCCCACTGCTGTGCCCTCGTCTGCGAACGCCAGCCCGGGAAGGGCGAGTACGGCGGGCAGTGCGCAATCGTCGGCATCCACAGCCCGGATCGTGACGCCATCTGGAAGGGCCTGCGAGGACAGTTGATGCAGTGGATCGAGGATCATCAGCGGGCGTTCGGCCACCGGGAGACCCGCTGCCTCCATGCTGCCGCGCAACGACGGCGTTACCTCGGAGAGCCACTCGAAGGCCTCCGGCACGCCGAGCTCGCGCTGCCGGGCGCGTACCAAGGCGATGTCGGCCGCAGAGGGTGTCACTGGGCCGCCTGCCGAGGTGGGGCGGGCATGACTCGGGCCGCCGTAGTACGGGGCACCTACCTCCTTTCGTACGAAGAGATGAAAGGAGCCGAACGTCTCGGCTTCGGCGAACAGCAGCGGCACGGTGGCGTAGTACTGCTCGATGCGGTCACGCAGGGACGGCTCGCTCATGGGACGCATCCCATCACGGGGTGGTGCAGCACCGCCTCCGAAAAAAGCCCGAGACGGGCGGCGACCAGCCCGGCTCGTGTGTCGTAGCCAGTACCCGGGCGGTTTGACCAGGAAGAAGCGAAATCAACCTCCTGCCTGAGACCGGGACACCAAACCACCTGGCAAACCGGATCCCCTGAGAGGGGACATCAACCGATCCACAGAATTTGACAATTACTCCCCGCCTTCCGGGATACGGCAGTTGCTCAACGAAGTGCTTTCTCGCACCGGACTCACCGACACCGTCGGCCGGCCTCTGGCCTTCAGCCCCCAACAGGACCGATCCACCGCCCTGTTCACCCTCGCCGCCGAGCTCCCCGCCGCGATCCTCGCCCGGATGCTCGGCGTCCACATCCAAGTCGCCGTCCAGTGGCAGAAGGCATCCGGCGGCGACTGGGCCGCCTACGCCGCCGACGTCAGCCAGCGCTCCAATCGATTCACCAGCAAGGAGAAGATGTACATGCCTCTCGATGACCAGCACGCCTGGGCACTGCTGCGAGAACTCGATGATCCGGACCACATGGAATTCCCCCGCGGCCATGACCACACGGCTACCCGGGCCCGATTCGACCAGCTCGCGACCCGTCTGGACCAGCGGTTCCAGTGCACATGCATCGTCGACCGGGGGGTCCAGGACGCCAGCCACCACGGGACGATCGTTATCCCGGACGCCGCCACGGCCAGCGGGGAACACATCACCGTGGCCGTCAGCAACTTCGGGAACCTCGCCGCCGTGACCCTGGGCAATCCCGGAAGCTACGACGAGGAAGAGGAATGCGAACTCTTCCAAGACACAGACCGTCACCGCGTAGATGACGAGCTCGAAGCACTCGGCTGCATCCGCATCTCGGAGCACCTGCTCTGGACAAGATACGGCGGCGTCAGCGACCTCGTCTCCTACTACCCGCCTGAGCATCCCCCAACCTGGTGGACTCGCTTCTTCGACTACCTGTGACCCTCGTCTACGGTGTCCCCGGCCGGGGTATTCGGACAGTTTCAATACCCCACTCCACCGTTAGCGGTCTATCCCGAGGAGGTCATCAACGGCCACCGCGCGAAGGCGCCTGCCGCAGCGCGGCCTCGGTCTCGGTCTCGCCGTGCTCACCCGGATCGGCGGATACGAGGCGACCTGATCCCCGTCAGGTCGCCTCTGTTGAGCTCGCGGCGAGGGCGGCGACTCGGTCCCGCCACGGGGTATGAGAAGGCTGCTTCCCGTGCGCGGCGGCCTGGGCGGCCCAGTACGCCCGGGCCTCCTCACCGCGACACGGACCGCAGAGCGTCTCGTCCTCCACAGGCCGGAACACGTGATCGTCGCCGGGCCCCTCGCAGACCACCAACTCGGCGACCCGCGGCGCGGGCCGGGCCTCGACGGTGGGTGGCGGCACCGCCTCCGGGAGCTTCTGTACGAGCCGGTGCCTCAGGAAACCCACTGCGGATCGCACGCCGCTCTCGGGCAGCCCACTGGTCAGCGCCCGCCGCAGATCGGCAGCCGTGACTCCGCGCCGCAACCACTCGGCGGCGGCCTCCGCAAGCCCCCGCGCCTCCCGCGCCCCGAGATGCAGCTCCCGGTGCACATGCCGCAACGAGAGCAACACCCGCTCGCCCTCGGCCACTTCCGGCGCGGATTCAGCTTCGGGTTCGGCTTCGGTGGGTGGGTGGGATGAGTTCTTCCCCAGTTCTTCATCTACCGGTGTACAGCCACCGGCCACCCGACCCCTCGGCCGATCGACCGTCCGTTTCTGCGCACTCGGTGGCACCTCGATACCCCGCCCGTCCCGGAGCCCGGCCGCCGCCGCACCCGTGACCGGGGAGTTGGCGAAGAGCTGTACGGTCACCCACCGGCCCCGGTCGTTCTGCTGATGCCACTCGTGCAGGAACCCGTCCTCGACCAGCATCCTCTTGGCCCGCTGATAGGCCCGCCCCGTGATCCCCAGCTGCCGCGCATGCTCGCTGAGCGGCTTGTCGGCCAGACCCTCGGGGAGCCCCTGCACGTACAGGAGCAGAATCTTCGCGTCACTGTTCAGGCGCGGATGACGCACACGCGGTGCCTGGTCTGCTCCAGACGGAGGAGCACGCCCGTGCGGTCTTCACCAACCACCACCCGGCTCTCGACGACGAGGAGATCGAGGGACGGGTTGTGGCTCGAATGGAGCGGCAGAAGCTTCTTACCCGCAGACCGGCGGCCGACATCGACTTCGTGCTAGAACTGCATCCGCTCACGCGGCCCATCGGAGGCCATCAGGTACGCAAGAGGCAGCTCCGCCACATCCTCGATGTCGCTCAGCCTTTCGAGCTATGGCCGCCGACTGCGCCTACGGCGACCAGGACAGCTTCCGCAGGCAACTCCATGCGGCGGGACTACCGTTCGTCATGGCCCTCAAACGGAGCCACGGCACCTGGTCCTACGGCAAGGACGCCTACACCCCCGTCGACGCCGCACGCGCCCTGACCTGGACAGACCCCGATCATCCCGGCGACTGGACCGCCGTCGAGCGCTCCTTCCGCGACGGACACACCGAAACATGGTGGGCCGCCGACGCCCACCTCGGCTGGTGGGGACCCGACGGAAACGTCCGCCTGGTCGTGGCGACCACCGACCCGGCCACCCTGCCCGCGAAGGCCACCTGGTACCTGGCCACCGACCTGCCCCGCCCCGGCGGCCCCCGCGAGGCCGACAGCCCCAATCCCGCCGCTGACCTGCACGAAGTCGTGCGGATCTACGTCATCCGGCACTGGATCGAGCAGAGTTACAAGCAGGTCAAGGACGAACTCGGGTGGGCTGACTTCCAGGTCCGCTCCGACACCGCCATCCGCCGCCACCAGACGCTGGTCACCTGCGCGTTCTCGTTCTGCTGGGACACCTGGTTCGCTCAACCACCGGACCGGGAACTCACTGTTGTCCCCACGGTCCTGACAGCCGCAACTCCGGCGAGACCGGCTGAGAGGGGGCCCAAGCAGACCCCACCCGCCCCACCCGACCACCTGGCCCAAAGCGATCCGCGCCGTCCGGGCCTGGCTCACCCCCTGGACCACCCTCCAACGATGCTGGCGTGCCTGGACCAACGCACCCCCACCACCCGAACTCCAAGTCCTGATCAACGCCGTCGGCGCAGGCCACCCACTTCACCTCTACTCCCCGGTTTAACAAACCACCGCTAGCGACTCACGCACCCGCCGGCCTCGAATCGAGAGAGCGCGCCGGGTACGTAGCGCCTCCACTCCTCGGGCGTCAGGTCCCTGCCGACACGTCGGCATACGACTGCCTCCGCATCGTCGGAGCCGATGGGATACGTCTGCAGCGGTACATGCTCGCCCGCGGCGTACAGGGTGTCGCCGTCCGCGCTGAACGCCAGCGTGTGGAGCGCGTCGCCGGGGGTGGGCAGCGGCAAACCGACAGGCCGGTGCGAGGCGGTGTCCCACAGGCGCAGGATCCCGGTGTCGGTGGCAACAGCAAGGATGCGGGCGTCAGGACTGAAAGCCAGGGCCGAGATGTTCACAGGACCGGCATCGAGTCCGGTCAGTGTGCCGAGAAGGTGCTCCGCGCGGCCATCCCACAGAGTGACGCGGCCGGAGCTGCCGGCTGCGAGCTGTCGGCGGTCGGCGCTGAAGGCGAGTGCGCTCGTCTCGCCGGGCCCCACCGCGGATGAACGGGTCCGTGCCGAGGGGAGCTCGACCACCGCGCCCTGTCCTGTGACCAGCAGGCGGCCGTCGGGACGGAGTGCCAGGAGCGACCCGCTCGCGCCGGCAATGGTCCGGGTCAGGGTGCGGCTGTGCAGGTCCCACTCGGTTGTGCCGGACGAGCCGTCGGAGAACAATTCCGAAACCAGCAGGGACCTGTCGCCCGGGCCGAAGGCGACGACTCCGGCCATGTGAGGTCGGGTTACGTCGGCCGAGAAGAGGGTGCGGCGTCGGCGCACGTCCCACAACGACACCAGAGGGCGGCTGGATGCCTGGTAGCCGCTGCTGCCGAAGGCGAAGGTGCGTCCGTCGGAGCTGAAGGCCATCAATGGCGAGCACAGCGGCAGCAACTCCAGGACATCACCGTCTATCCGGCAGGGGGTCGGCGGAAGTTCCACCGTACGTCCGCCTGGTTGCGCCTGGCGCAGTCGGAACCGGACATGTTTTCTGTCCGCCGCCGGATGGGAAGTGGCGAGGGCCGATCCGTTTGGTGCGAACGCGGCGACGAGGACGGGGGTCGTCTGCCAGCCGGAGTCGGTGGCGCCCCCCAGTTCGAGGGTGCGCACCGTCCGGCCGGCGGCGCCCACCAGCCCGCCGATGTAGCGTATCCAGCCCGCTCGGGGGTCAACTCTGAGGTCCGTGACACGCTCACCGGTGAGAGGGTGTCTGAAGACGGGGCGGTCGGGATACGCGAGCCGCCACAACAGGATCGCGGCCCCGTCGGATGCGACCAAGTACGTCCCGTCCTCACTGAAGGCAGCCTCCTTCACGCCCGCGTGAGCGAGGGTGGGCATCCGCCGCCCGGAGTCGATGTCCCAGGTGCTCACGCCGGTGTCGCTGATCACCGCCAGTCTCCGGCTGTCGGGGGTGAACCGGACATGTTCCCTGACGCATTCGAGTGTGACCTTGGGCGCCCAAGGCGTTTGCAGTTTGTGTCGTCGTGCGGTGTCCCATAACTGCAGCGGTCTGCCCGGAACACACAGCGCCAGATATCGGCCGTCGGGGCTGACTGCGGCGTCGGGGAAGGCTGCATCCGCCAGCAGTCCGTTGCGGCGCTCGCGCATAAGGCGCCGGACCGTCGAGTGTCCCCGCGTTGCTGCGGAGGAAGGCCCGACGATGTGGTTATCCTCGCGCGGTTCTCTCAGTTCCAGCAGCAGCCGCCGACTTTCCGCGTCCCACAGTTGGATCACGTACACGGAACGGTTGGTGGAGTAGGTGAGGACCCGGTCCCCGTTCGGGCCCATCTCCACACCCGCGCCCGCAGGACGGGACAAGGGCCCGGAGTCGTGGCCTGTGGACAGATCGCGCAGGACGAACGGGCCGGGGGCCTCGTCCAGGGTGAAGACGGGGAGGGTGAGGGTGTCGGACCGCAGTCCTCCTGCCCGTCCCAGGGCCTTGCCCAGGCCGGGCAGAGTCGCTGTGCGCCGTTGGGTGGCTAGGTCCCAGCGGCTCACCTGGCCTGCTCCGACGCTGATCAGCATGCGCCCGTCGCTGCTGAGGCGCCGCATCGTCTCACGCCCGCCGTCGGGGTCGGTGAAGACGCTCTGCTCCCGCTGCGTCGAGGCGGCGAGCAGCGCGGAACGCGTCTCCGGGAGATCGGCGATGCGCCAGGCGGCGAGGCCGAGCCTCATCGCTGTGACCGGGTCCGAAGGGCGCAGACTCTCGGCGACGCTCGCGATGCGGCGTGCCTCCGCCTCGATGCGTCGTCGTTCGGCGGCCCGGTTCTGCTGCCAGGCGGCGAGCGATGCGAGGAGAGTGACGACGAGGAAGAGGGAGAGCGTCGCGGTCCGCGTCCGGTTGCGGCGCCGGGCGCGCTCGCGCGCCCCCACGGAGCGGTTGAGGAACGCCCTTTCCAGGTGGGTGAGTTCGTCCCCGTCCCCCTCGGGGAAGTACTGCTCGGCCGTGGTCAGGCTCAGTCCGCGGTAGAGGGCCCCGGCGTCGCGGCCGAGTGCGGCCCAGCCGTGGGCGGCATCCGTCAGCCGCCGCTGGGCCCTGAGCCGTTCGCGGTCCTTGTCGATCCATTCACGTAACCGGGGCCAGGCCGTCAGCAGCGCCTCGTGGGCGAGGTTGACGGTGTCCTCGTCGAGCGTGATCAGCCGGGCGCGGGCGAGTCGTTCGAGGACGACGGCGGCTTCGCCGGAGTGACCGGCCGAGAGTTCGGCGCGGTCAGTCGGCCGGCGCGTGTCCTGAGCTCCCTGGCCGGGGGTGACCAGACGCATCAGGATACGACGGGCCGTTTCGGCCTGCTCGGGGGTGAGTCGCTCGTAGAGCTCCTCCGCGGTGTGGGCGATCGCTCCGTGAATACCGCCGGCAGCATCGTATGCGGCTTCGGTCAGCGCTCTGCCCTTACGCCTGCGCCAGGTCTCCAGAAGCGCGTGGGACATGAGAGGCAGCCCGCCGGGCTCGTCCGTGAGGTCGCCGATGATCCGCGCGCTCAGCGCGCGCTCCACGACGAGACCGCCGAGGGCGGCAGGTTTGACGATGGCCTCACGCAGTTCGTCCTGGCTCATCGGAGCCACCAGTAGCGTGGCGTCGCGGGCAGCCTCGGCAAGGGGCCGATGCCGGGTGAACCGGCCGAAGAAGTCGGCCCGGACGGCGATGACGACCCGTTGGCCGTGCGCCGGGTGTCCAGCCGTGCACAGCAGGTCCAGGAAGCGGGTTTGCTCGGCCGGGTCGGTGCAGAGGGTGAAGACCTCTTCGAACTGGTCCACCACGATCACGGCCCCGGCGCGGGTGTTGTCCGCACCCAGGAGGGCGGCGTGCGTGCGCGTCGGGTGAGGTCCAGGAGTAAGGATGCGGATCGCAGCGGGGCGCGCACGCTGCGGCTCGGCCTCCTGCAGGCGGGGGATCAATCCGGCCCGCAGGAGTGAGGACTTGCCGCTGCCGGACGGCCCGATCAGGACCACCAGGTGTGTGCGGCGGACCATGTTCACGAGCTGGTCGACGAGACGGTCGCGGCCGAAGAAGCGGTCGCGGTCGCCCGTGTCGAACCGGGCAAGGCCGAGATACGGGGACTCGGTGTCGTCGGCGCGGGTGTCTTCGGCGGCGTCTGCTGCGGCCTGGCGCCAGCGTCGTTCCCAGTCGTCGAGATCGCCGCCGCATGCACCGGCGTACGCCAGGCTGACCGCCAGCGACGGCAGTCGGTCGCCACTCGCCGCTTGCGCGAGCGTGGCCGCGGAGTAGTGCGCCTGCTTGACCATCGCCCGGTAGGTCATGCCGGAGGCCTCTTGGCGTAACTTCCTCAGTTCGTACGCGAATCGCGCGACGGGACCCTCGGTGGGATCCAGCGGTCGCTCACGACGCCCCATCACATTCCCCCGTCGGCGCAGCCTACTGCCGTCTCGAACGCTACTGACGCCCGCAGCAGGGGAGCAAGGCGGCACGACGGGCACATGCCGCCCTGGCCAGGAAATTGTCTGACGTGGTGAAAGGGGCCTGCCGGACAACTGCCGGACGGCCAAAGCTGTGGGACATGGCCGCTCCGGGGACGGCCCGAGCACCCGTCCCCGCCGGTTCAACAGCCGGCAACGGGCTGCGATCTGCGGTCTCGACGCATGCGGTCCGCGGACTCGATGAAGGGGGATATATGAAGAGCGTTCGGCGCTGCGGGGCCGATGCCCCGAGGAGGCGTGACGAGTTCCGGCCGTGGCGCGCCCTGCGATCTCGGCCCGGGCGAGCGGCTGGGACGGAATGTACCGGCCAACGCGGCATAGGCATCTCGGTAGGGAGCGTGTTCGCGCCGTGAGGTTCGGGCGTGCACTGGCAACCGCGGCCGGGGCGGTTCTGTGCATCGCAGGGCTGACGGGCTGTGGGCGCGACGGGGTGGTCCCGTCGAGCCGAGGTGCGACACGAGCGCCGGCTATACAGGATTCCGAGCAGCTCGACTATGCCGAGGCCCTGCTGATCAGCCGGTGCATGAGGGAACACGGTTTCCTGTATGTGGCCGGTGTTCCGGCCCACCGCCCAAAGCCGGTGCGGGATTTCCCGTACGGAATCGACGACCCGGCGTGGGCGGCGAGCCACGGGTTCGGAACGGAACTGGCCCGGATCGCTGCTGAACGAGCCGCTAGGAACCCCAACCAGCTCTATTTCCGGGGGCTTTCCGACGCCCGCAAGGCCGCCTACCAGAACGCGATGGTCGACGAGCGGTCCGATCGCCTCACCGTCAACCTCCCCAATGGGTATCAGGTCTCGACCGGCAGAGAGGGCTGCCTGGCGGAGGCCCGCGACGCGCTCTACGGGGACTACGGACGCTGGTATCGGGCCACGACGCACCTCGAAAACATCAAGATCAGATACCAGCCCCGAATCTTCGACGATGTCCGGTACCGGTCAGCCGTCAAGAACTGGTCCACCTGTATGCACCGGCACGGATACCAGGTCAAGGACCTCGGCGAACTGCACACCGGGGAAGCCGCACCGGACGACCGTCGCCCCACTCGCGCCCAGTCGGACCGGGAACGGAAAGCGGCTGTTGCCGAAGCCGAGTGCGCACGCGACACAGCCCTGGTCACCACCGCGAAGCAGTTGGAGACCCGTTACAAGGTGCAGGCTCTGACCGCCCTGCGGGACGAGATCGCGGACCGCGACGAACTCGTCGCCCGTGCCCTGCCGCGCGCTCGTGCCCTGATCGCCCAGGCGCACTGAAGCGGCGAACCACCACCAAGCCACCACATGGATCCCATGTGGTCTCACGGAAGCATCCGACGAACCGAAAGGAAACTTTGCCATGCGCAAACTCGTCGCAGGCCTGGCAGCCACTGCCGGGGCCGCAGCCCTTGCGTTCACCGGGGCGACTCCCGCCTCAGCCGGCACCGCAGACTGTCCCCGGGAGTACTTCTGTGCCTGGTACCTCAGCAATTTCGACGGCGACCGCTACAAGTGGGACGGCAACGACAGCGACTGGGGGACCAACCACTTCGCGAATGGGCACACTGTGGAGAACGACGACCGGTCCTGGCAAAACAACGGAATCGTCCAGCCCGGGTTCGATCGCGTCAAGGTGTACTCGGTCAGCGGCTACACCGGCGACATGACGATCTGCCTGAGCCCCGGCAGCTCCGTCGCCGCGAAGTCCACCGCGGCCGACAGGGGTTCCTCACACAAATGGGTGGGCTCCTGCTGACCCTGAGGTGAGCGGTCCGAAGGGGTGGCGCTGGATATCACAGCGTTGCCCTTTCGGGCTGGGGAGAGGTCCCCGATCACCTGTCGGACCTGGGTCCGCGACCCGTATCCGCCTGGGTTCGCGAGCCGCATAGGCGTGCCTGGTCCGCGTGCGCAGCATGCGGCCGGTTGACGACCGACGACCGCGGCGGTGGCGGTCAGGTCGCTGGGAAGGCTCGACGCTTTTACTGGCGATGCGGTGCGGCTCCGCCTGCTCAAGGACGACGGGCGCTCTGGACGGTGCCGGGTTGCGTCCTTGGAAGTGGTGTACGGGTTCGACCCGATCCCGGGGCTTGTTCCGGCTTTGGGGATGGTGCCCGCATAGATGAACGGCCACCGACTGATCCTTCAAGACGACCAGGTCTTTGAAGGAGAGATCAGCCGCAGCCCACCTGCACGCCGCCCAGTCGGACCTGCTGGCATTCACCGCCTTCCCGCGCGAGATCTGGCGGCAGATCTGGTCGAACAACCCGCAAGAACGGCTGAACAAAGAGATCCGCCGCCGCCCGGACTCGTCGCAATCTTCCCCGACCGCGCGGCCGTGATCCGCCTGGCCGGAGCCGTGCTGGCCGAGCAGAACGACGAATGGACCGAAGCACGTCGCTACATGGGCTGCGAACTCCTCGCCAAGGCACGCCTCCACCCGATCGACGGAGAAAGCGTCGATCCCGCCCTGCCCACCGAACTCACCACATAGCCTGAAAATGGATCAACGAGTGGCCGTCGATACACCACTCCGGTGGACGTGACCCGAATCGATGCAGGTTCGAAGGAAACGTCCGCCAGCCGCTGCTGATCACCCGTCGCAGGCCGCGCCACCGAAGTGAGGTGGCAGGCGGCCCCATGGGTCGCCCGTCACAACCTCTCAATAGGGTGTTGGCATGCCCAACGAGTCCGCCCTGATCCAGAGTCTGCGTACCGCTGTCGCCGCCGCACCCGACGACGTACCCCTTCGGCTGCATCTTGCGGAGCTGCTGCTCTCCGACGGGCTGAACGACGCCGCCGTCAGCGAGGCCGCCGTGGCGCTTCAGCATGCGCCGGGCGACGCGGGTGCGCGAGCGCTCATGGTCCGGGCGATGGGCATGCCCGCACCCGAGGCCCCCAAGGCATCCGAAGAGCCGCCGACGACCCCTCCGACCGGGTTCGACTGGCGTGCCGCCGAGGACGAGATCAGGGGCGCCGTGCCGCCCCGCTTCGTCACGTCCGGGACTCCCGAGACGCCGGTCCCGGTGGACGGTCAGGGCGCCCCGGGCGACGCCACCACCTGGGAGGTCGACACCCCCGGTTCCGTGACGCTCGCCGACGTCGGCGGCATGCACGAGATCAAGGAGCGCCTCGAAGCCGCGTTCCTGGCTCCCATGCGCAACCCCGAGCTCGGCCGACTGTACGGAAAGAGCCTGCGCGGCGGGCTGTTGATGTACGGGCCGCCCGGGTGCGGGAAGACGTTCATCGCGCGGGCCGTCGCGGGCGAGCTCGGGGCGAGCTTCATGTCCGTGTCGATCAACGACGTGCTCGACATGTGGATGGGCAACTCCGAGCGCAACATGCACGAGGTCTTCGAGACCGCCCGCCGTCAGGCGCCGTGCGTGCTGTTCCTCGACGAGGTGGACGCGCTGGGCGCCAAGCGGAGCCGTATGCACCACGGCGGGATGCGCAACACCGTCAACCAGCTGCTCACCGAGCTCGACGGCGTCGACGGGTCCAACGAGGGCGTGTTCGTACTCGCCGCGACCAACGTTCCCTGGGACGTGGACATCGCACTGCGGCGTCCCGGCCGGCTCGACCGCACCCTGCTCGTCCTGCCGCCGGACGCGCCCGCGCGCGAGGCGATCCTCCGCTACCACCTGCGCAACCGGCCGATCGAATCCGTCGACCTGGGCAAGCTGGTCAAGGTCACCGAGGATCTGTCGGGCGCCGACCTCGCCCATCTCTGCGAGTCCGCGTCGGAGCGGGCGCTGCTCGACTCGACCCGTACCGGCACGGTCCGGATGATCAACATGAAGGACCTGCTGGCCGCGGCGAAGGAAGTCCGGCCATCCACCGACCCCTGGTTCGCCTCGGCGCGCAATGTGGCGATGTTCGCCAACGAGGGCGGTATGTACGACGAGTTGCTCGCCTATCTGAAGAGGAAGCGCAAGCTTTGACCACCGCCGGGCAGGACCTCACCGAGCAGGCGTCCACGCTGCTCATGCTCAACCGCGTCGACGAAGCGAAGGCGCTGCTGGCCAAGCGGCTCGCCCAGGACCCCGAGGACGTCCGTGCCTGGGCCCAACTGGGTCGCTGCCACGAGCGCGCCAAGGAGTACGAGAAGGCCGTCGAGGCGACCGGGGCGGCGCTCGCGATCGACCCGGAGTACGTCAGCGCGCTGATCACCCGGACCTACGCGTTGCGTCGGCTGCGTCGCATCGACGAGGCGCTGGCGGCGGCGCAGGAGGCGGTGCGGCTCGCCCCGCATTTCTGTCAGTCGTACGTCGCGCTCGCCGAGGCGCTCAACGCCTGGCAGCCGCGCTGGCCCGAGGCGCTGGCGGCAGTGCAGGAGGCGGTCCGCCTGGCCCCGGAGGACACCTGGGCGTACGCCTCGCTGTGGAAGGCCGCGACCCTCAACGGCAGGAGCGACCTGAGCAAGCTGGCGGTGCGCGAGACCCTGCGGATCGACCCCAACGACGCCTGGGCGCTGGGCCTGCACGCGGACAGCGAGGCCGCCGCGCCGGGCGTGAGGCCGAAGCAGCAGGCGGAGGTGTACGCGTCGGCACTCGCCGCCGACCCGGCCTCGGACCGGATGCGCCTGGGGCTGGACCGTGCGGTGTTCCAGATGCTGCGCGGCACCCGGTGGCTCGCCGTGCTGAGCCTGCTGATGGCGGGCGCGGCGATCAACCTGTTCCCGTCCGACGGGGACGCTCCCGACCTGCCGCTGCCGCTCGGCAGGCGGCTCTACGTGCTGGCACTGATCGGGGCGGTCTGGGCGTTCGGCACGTGGCGGCGCTACCGGAAGCTGCGTGCGGGGGTGCAGTTGAGCGTGCGGTCGCTGGTGCGGCGGATGTTCTGGGCGCGGCTGGTGCTCGTGCAGGCGGTGCTGGGGACGCTCTGCGCGGTGGCGATCGCGGCGGTGCCGTGGACGGACCGGGGTGTTCCGCAGGTGATCTTCTGGGTGGGGCTCGCCCCGACGCTGCTGACGATCTGGTTCGACCGGCCGCGCACGCGGTAGGGGCCGCGTGCCCCTGGGGCCTGTCCGGCGGCGGAGAACGCCGACGGGGCGGCGTACGCCGACGCGGTGTCGGAGTACGCCGCCCTGGAGTGGGACGAGCTGCCGGCCGCGGCCCGCAAACTGCTGCCCCCTACTTCGGGTCGCGGTTGAACACCGACTTGGACCAGACATAGCCGAGCACGGCCAGCCCCAGGCACCAGACCACGGCCAGCCACCCGTTGTGGCCGATCTCGCTGCCCAGCAGCAGCCCGCGCAGGGTCTCGATGGCCGGGGTGAACGGCTGGTATTCGGCGATCGGCTGGAACCAGCCCGGCATCGCGTCGACCGGGACGAAGGTGCTGGAGATGAGCGGCAGGAAGATCAGCGGCAATGCGTTGTTGCTGGCGGCCTCGGGGTTCGGGCTGATCAGGCCCATGCCGACCGCGATCCAGGTGAGCGCCGTGGCGAAGAGCACGAGCAGTCCGAACGCCGCGAGCCACTCGAGGATGGTGGCATCGGTGGAGCGGAAGCCGATGGCCACGGCGACGGCGCCGACGATGACCACGCTGATGATTGACTGCAGGACGCTGCCGATGACGTGTCCGATGATCACGGAGCCGCGGTGGATCGCCATGGTGCGGAAGCGGGCGATGATGCCCTCGGTCATGTCGTTGGAGACGGAGACCGCGGTGCCGATCGTGGTGCTGCCGATGGTCATCAGCAGGAGGCCCGGGACGAGATACGCGATGTACTCGGAGCGGTCGGCACCGCCGCCGCCGATGCCCGCACTCATCACGTCCCCGAAGATGTAGACGAAGAGCAGCAGCAGCATGACCGGCGTGAGCAGCAAATTCAGCGTCAGGGACGGGTAGCGCCGCGCGTGCAACAGATTCCGCCGCAACATCGTGGACGAGTCGCGCACGGCGAGGGAGAGGGAGCTCATCGGACATCCTCCTTGGGCTGGTTGGGGACGCCGGCGCCGCCGGTCAGGGCGAAGAAGACGTCGTCGAGGTCGGGGGTGTGCACGGTCAGTTCCTCGGCCTCGATGCCGGCCGAGTCCAGCCAGTCGAGGATGGAGCGCAGCTCGCGCTGACTGCCGTCGCTTGGGATCTGCAATGACAGTGCCTCGTCGTCCCGGGTGGCCTCGCGCAGGGCGGAGGCGGCCGACTGGTACGCCGCCGGGTCGGAGAAGCGGAGCCGGACGTGCCCGCCGGGGATGAGCCGCTTCAGCTCGTCGGCGCTCCCCTCGGCGGCGATCTTGCCGTCGTTCAGCAGCGCGATACGGTCGGCGAGCTCGTCGGCCTCGTCCAGGTGCTGGGTGGTGAGGAAGATGGTGACGCCGTCGGAGACGAGCTCGCGGATGATCTGCCACATGTTGTGGCGGGCGCGCGGGTCGAGGCCGGTGGTCGGCTCGTCGAGGAAGATGATCCGGGGGTTGCCGACCAGGGTCATGGCGATGTCCAGGCGGCGCTTCATGCCGCCGGAGTAGCTCTGGGCGGGCTTCTTGGCGGCGTCGACGAGGTCGAACCGCTCCAGCAGCTCGGCGGCGACCCGCCGCCCCTCGCGCTTGGACAGGTGGTGCAGGTCCGCCATGAGGAGCATGTTCTCCTCGCCGGTGATCAGCCCGTCGACGGCGGAGAACTGCCCGGTGACGCCGATCGCGGCACGCACCCCGTCCGGTGACGTGGCGACGTCGTGGCCCGCGACCTGGGCCTGCCCGCCGTCGGCGGAGATGAGTGTGGACAGGATCTGCACGGTGGTGGTCTTGCCGGCGCCGTTCGGCCCGAGCAGCGCGAACACGGACCCGGCCGGGACGGCGAGGTCGATGCCGTCGAGGACGGTCTTGTCGCCGTACGACTTGCGCAGACCGACGGCGGAGACGGCAGCCGGCGACGGGTGACCGTCGTCCTGCCTAGGCGTGGGCATGACAGAAGAAGGCATGGGGCCCTCCCATTCGAAGGAGTGGTGAGCGGTGAAGTGGCCTTGGTTGCAAGGCGATCGGGCAGGTCAGGCCCGGGCGCGGCGGATGTCGATGTTGCCGTAGCGGGTACGCGCCCTGACCTCGACGGTCTCCTCGGACTTGTCCGGGCTGTCGGAGGCCTGCAGCGTGTTGCGCACCTGCCCATTGCTCGCGCTGGCGTCGAGCCAGGCGGCCGTGCCCTCGCGGATGCCGACATCGATGGCGCCGTAGGAGGTCTCCAACTGAACGGTGCCGCGGGCCACGTCGCCCACGCGCAGGGTGCCGTGCGCGGTGGTCGCGGTGACCGAGCTCTCGGCGCGCTGGATGTCGATGTCGCCGTTGGCGCCGCTCACCCGCAGTTCGCCGATCGCGGCGCCGACGGTCGTGGAGCCGTGCGAGTTCTTCAGGACGGCCGGGCCGTCCACGACACCGACGCGCAGGCTGCCGGAGCTGGTGGTGATCTCGGCCAGGCCCTCGACCTGATCCACGGTGATCGAGCCGTGCGACGCGGTCAGCTGCAGCGGGCCCGTCGCATCCAGGCGGACGTCACCCGACGACGTCTTCACGCGGACCTCGCCGAGCCGGCCCTCGCCGAGCACCTGGGTCCAGGAACCGGTCGTGTCGACGCGCGAGCCGGTGGGCAGTTCGACCGTCACGTCGACGCTGCCGGTGGGCCCGACGAGGTAGCGCCCCTTGGGTGTCCTGATGGTCAGCACGCCGCTCGCGTACGTGACCTCGGTCTGCTCGGCGACCCGCACGTCCTTGTCCTTCTTCGGGTCGCGGGGCCGCACCTCGACGACTGTGTCGAGGCGGTCGCTCGCGGAGAACTGGATGGAACCGGCGGCCACGTTGGCGGTGACCGAGATCGGCTGGGGAGTGTCGAAAGAAGGCATGGCTATCCCGTCCTCTTGGGTCTTCGCGGCGTCCCTGCTGGTGGGACGTGGTGTGGGTGAAGCGGGGCGGGCGGGGCGCGGCTAGCGCACCCAGCCCGTGAAGCTCTGTCCGACGGTGCGGGTGGTGCGGGTCTTCTCCGTCGTACGTGACTGGGTGCCGCCGTCGACCGCGGCCGACACGGCTCGTACCAGCCACGCGTTGACCGACAGGCCCTCGCGGCTCGCGGCCTCCTCGGCGCGCGCCTTGAGGTGGGCGGGCAGTCGCAGGTTGACGCGGGCGGTGCCGCTGTCGTCGCCGTCGGCGGGTGCCGGGGCCGGTGCCTTGAGCGGCTCGGCGGGCCCGCTCTTGTCCTCGTACGCCTCGTCGCCCGCCGGCCGCGTCACCACGAAGTCGGGGTCGAGCCCGCGCAGTCGTACGTCGACCGAGCCCGGGGCGAGTTCACGGGTGATCTCGTCCATCGCGGCGGAGAGCACATTGAGCATCGTCAGGCGGGTCGCCGACTCCAGGGGAGCAGTGAGCCGCTCGGCCAGCTCGCGGGCTTCTTCGCCGCCGGCTTCGGCGGCCACCGCGAGTTCGCGGCGGAGGTTGTCGACATACGGCGTGAGGTCCATGACGTCATAATGGCACCACCATGGCGCCATGCACAAGCCCGCGAGGGAGGCGGTTGCGGGCCGTGGGTAACCTGACGGCCCTGACCTGCGGAAACATGCCGACATCTAGTTGCGCCAATGCGGTGCCACGTGGCGTCTCGGCCTCTCTGGCATCACTAGTGGCACCACGTGATGCCACTAGCCAGCTGGTTGCCGGTGCGGGGTGTCCAGGCCGCGGCTCCTGATGGTGCGACCGGGTTGACGTTCGTGATCAGGACGGTGCGGTCGCCGGGCACGGTGAACGCGAACAGATCCGTCAGGTCGAGCCGGGCGTCGTCCAGGGGAGATCGCAGGTTCGGTCCGGTGATGGGACATGGCCCGGGCATCGACCGCGCACCTCGACGCCGCGCGGAGGCGGGGTCGAGGGCATCCCCGCAATCACCCCCTGGCCGCACCGCCGCCGACGCCCCTGGACCCGGATCGGGCCCGTACCGTCGAGAACCGTCGTACGCGGTCAGCGGGCGAGCCGGCCGAGGAGCGAACCGGCGGCAACGATGCCGGCGCACGCGGCGAGGGCGAGTACCGCGAAGTCGAGGCCGAGGTGGGCCGGCGTGCCGATGAGCAGTCCGCGCAGGGCGTCGACCTGGTAACTCAGCGGGTTCACCCTGCTGATCGCCTGGAGCCAGCCGGGCATCAGCGCGACCGGGTAGAGCGCATTGGAGGCGAAGAACAGCGGCATGGTGATGGCCTGGCCGATGCCCATCAGCCGGTCACGGGTGAGGACGATCCCGGCGATCGACATCGACAGGCAGGAGAAGAACACGGAAGCGAGGACGACCACGACGACCACGCCCAGCAGCCGCAGCGGATTCCAGGTCATGCCGACGCCGAGCGCCGCGGCGATCACGATGACGACCGCCGCCTGGATCACGGCTTTCACCCCGGCGGCGAAGGCCTTGCCGGTCACCAGGGCGGTCCGCGGCGTCGGCGTGACCATGAGTTTGGTGAGGACGCCCGAGTCCCGCTCCCAGATGATCATGATGCCGTAGAAGATCGCGATGAACATGGCGGACTGAGCGATGATCCCGGGCGCCAGGAAGTCGAGATACGGAACACCGCCGGTGGGGATGGCGTGGATACGGGAGAACGTCTGGCCGAAGATCAGCAGCCAGAGCGCGGGCTGGACGGCGCGGGTGTAGATCTCGGCGCGGTCGTGGCGCAGCTTCTGCAGTTCGACGGCGCACATCGCCGCGACCCGCGCGGGGACGACGTGCCAGCCCGTGCGGGCGGGCGGCGGTTCCAGGAGGAGGGCGAAGCGGCGGTCGGGCGAGCCGGGTTCAGCCGCGGCGGGATGCGGTGCGACGGGTACGGCGGACATCGTTGAAGACTCCCTTCTCTCCGGAAGAACCGGGGTCGTCCAGGCCGCTTCCGGAGTGGTACCGGAAGACGTCCTCCAGGGTCGGTGGCGGCAGAGCCCTATCGCCGGGCTCCTCGCGGTGCGCGACCAGTTCGCTCTTGAGCTCGGCGGGCGTGCCGAGCGCGCGCAGTCTGCCCAGATGCATCAGGGCGAGCCGGTCGCAGCGCTGGTCTGCCTCGTCCATGGAGTGGGTGGTGACCAGCACCGTCATCCCGGTGCCGGCACGGATTTCGTTGATGCGGTCCCAGACACTGTCGCGGGCGATCGGGTCCAGACCGATGGTCGGCTCGTCCAGGATCATCAGGCGGGGTGCGCTGACCAGCGCCTGAGCGAGTTCGAGGCGGCGCACCATGCCACCGGAGTACGTGGCGGCGAGCCGGTGCGCCTCGGGACCCAGCCCGACCGCGTCCAGCGCCTGCCCGACACGGGCCGCGCGCTGCCGGCGGGGCACGTCGAAGACGCGGGCGAAGAGGGCGACGTTCTCCCGGCCGGTGAGACTGGCGTCGGCCGACAGCTGCTGCGGTACGTAACCGAGCAGGCGCCGTACGGCCATCTTCTGCCGGGCCGCGTCGTGGCCGAACACATCGATGACGCCGGGGGGTACGGGCAGCAGCGTGGTGATCGCGCGCAGGGTGGTGGTCTTGCCCGCGCCGTTGGGCCCGAGGAGTCCGAAGACCTCGCCGGGGCGGACGAGCAGGTCCAGGCCGTCGACGGCTTTCGAGGTACCGAAGGAGTAGGTCAGACCGGTGCAGCGGAGGGCGGGAGTCATGGGGTCTCCTCTCCTTCGCGCAGTGACTCGGCGAGTCTGCGCAGTGACGGGAGCGCGGCGGTCAGCGCGGCCCGGTCGGCGGAGTCGAGTTTCGCCACGTGTTCGCGGAAGAGCGCGTCGCGCCGGGCCCGCCAGTCGCGCAGCCGGCCGACGCCCGCCGGGGTCGGATGGAGGAGCGCGGCCCGCCCGTCGCCGGGGTCCGGCTCCCGCCGCAACAGGCCTTCCGCGACCAGGTGGTTGACCAGCGTGGAGACGGAGTTGGGCGCGAGGCAGAGTTCGCGCGCGGCCGCCGAGACCCGGATTCCGGGCTGGGCGGCAACCAGCCGCAGCAGTTCCGCGTGCGCTCCACGCAGCCGGGGCGTGGGCAGACCGCTCCACAGCCGCCGCCGGGCGAGCCGCTGAATGCGGGGCAGAAGTCCGGCGAGTTCTTCGGGGAGATCACTCGCCACCACCTGCCCATTTTACCTCTGTTTGCGACGTATTACGTGGCAGGGGCCCTGCGAAGGGGGCCACCGTCGAGCGGTGCGTCGACGGGCCGGGGCGCGGCCGCGCGGCCGCGCCCCCTGCTACGACAGGACCTCCGGGAACCGCTCCCCGCACCGGCTGCAGAACACCGGCGCCGGGTCCGGCGAGAGTCGGCCGCACTCGGGGCAGACCCGGTCCAGCATGCAGGGCCCCTCGCCGCCTTCGTGTGCCACCGATGCGTGGATCGACGGCTTGATGGTCAGACCCGGGCGGCGGCGGTGGACGGTCAGGTACGCCAGCCCGTCCGGGCCCGCCGCGAGGGCGCGGCGGGAGGTGCGGGGCAGCCAGACGGCCGTGGTGGGGGTCAGCTCCAGCGTCTCCGTGCCTGCGCCCGTGCCTGCGAGGACACGACCGCCGCCCGCGAGGACGACGAGGAGGACGTCGAGGATGTCCTCCTGATGCTCGCCGACCTCGGCGCCGGGCGGCAGACGCACCAGATTGGCGTCCAACTCACGTCCTTGTTCGGCCAGTTGCCAGAGGGCGCCGCGCTCCTCCGGGCCCGCTTCGGTGAGCAGTTCGTCGAGTACGGCCAGGATCCGGGCGGTGGAATTCACGGCAGCCAGGCTACGCCTGGCTGCCGTAGTCTGAACCCTTTGCCCCGGACCGGAGGAACGCCACCATGGACCGTGAGCCCGACGAGAAGTACCCGCCGATCGAGCCGTACGACCACGGGATGCTCGACGTCGGCGACGGCCACCTCGTGTACTGGGAGGTCTGCGGCAATCCGGACGGCAAGCCCGCGCTCGTCGTCCACGGGGGCCCCGGGTCGGGGTGCGGTGCGTGGGCGCGGCAGTATTTCGACCCGGACCGGTACCGGGTCGTCCTCTTCGACCAGCGGGGCTGCGGCCGGTCGACCCCGCACGCGAGCGACCCCGCCGCCGACATGCGGTACAACACGACCGGGCGTCTGATCGCCGACATGGAGCGGCTGCGCGTCCGTCTGGGGATCGACACGTGGCTGCTGTACGGCGGGTCCTGGGGTTCGACGCTGATCCTGGCGTACGCCGAGGAGCATCCGGACCGGGTCTCCGAGATCGTGATCCCGGCCGTCACCACGACCCGGCGCAGCGAGATCGACTGGCTGTACCGGGGCGCAGGGCAGATCTTCCCGGAGGCGTGGGACCTGTTCCGGGCCGGGGTGCCGGAGGCCGAGGGCAAGCCGACCCCGGACGTCCTCGCCGCGTACGCCCGGCGGATGGAGAGCCCGGACGCGGAGGTACGGGCGAGGGCGACGGCGGACTGGTGTGCGTGGGAGGACGCGGTGATCTCCCACGAGACGTACGCGGGACCGCCCCCGTACAGCGGCAGGCCGGGCAGGGCGCAGCAGGCCCTGGTGCGGATCTGCTCGCACTACTTCTCCAACGGAGCCTGGCTGGAGGAGGGGCAGTTGATCCGGAACGCCGGGCGGCTGGCCGGGATCCCGGGGGTGCTGGTGCACGGCCGGCTCGACCTGGGCGGGCCGCTGATCACCGCCTGGGAGCTGGCCCGGGCATGGCCGGACGCGGAGTTGACCGTGATCGACGGGGCGGGACATCTGGGCGGTGCGGCGACCAGCCGGGCGGTGCTGGAGGCGCTGGACCGGTTCGCGTCGCGCTAGGTCCTTATCTTTCGGATCAGGCCGGCGAGGTGAAGACGCCGGCGTCCCGCCAGGCCCGGAGTGGTCCGGGCGCGACTCGGCGACCGGGCGGGCTGCCTCGGCGCGGGCTTTCTCGCCTGGGAGGCGGCCGGATCCGAGCCGCGGCCCGCCCCGCTGTGCACGCAGATGCAGCGGAGTACGGGCCGCGATGTTCGTTTATGAGCGCAAGAAGCATTTTGCAATCATCTATTGACATGCAGATGTCATGCACGTCACAGTCGTCCCGCCAGTGATCCCGACCAAGCCGAATCTGGAGTCCCGTCATGTCTGAAGTCCCCGCAGTCTCGCGGCGTTCGGTTCTCGGAGGGGCGGTGGCCACGGGCGCGATCGCCGTCGGTTTCGGAGCCGCCGGGGCCGCCCCCGCGCTCGCCGCGCCGGGCGCTTCCGGAGCGGTCACGGCCTCCGAGCCGCGCCGCCTCGCCGGCCAGACCTCCATGATCAACGTGCCGTACGAGGTGCACCGGACCGTTCGGGTCGCCGTCATCGGCCTCGGCAACCGCGGCCACGACATGACCAAGGGCTGGTCCGCCGTGCCCGGCTGTCAGGTCACCGCCATCTGCGACATCCGCCCGGACCGCGCCAAGCGCGTCGCGGACGACCTGGTCAAGGCGGGCAAGCCGCGCCCCGCCGAGTTCGGCGGCTCCGCCGACTCGTACGCCGAGATGCTCAAGCGGGACGACATCGACCTCGTCTACATCGCCACGCCCTGGGAGTTCCACTACCAGCAGGGCAAGGCCGCGCTGCTGGCCGGCAAGCACGTCATCGTCGAACTTCCCATCGCCACCAAGCTCGACGAGCTGTGGGACCTGGTCGACACCTGCGAGCGGACCCGACGGCACCTGATGCTTGCCGAGAACTGCTCGTACGGCCGCAACGAGCTGGCCATGCTCAAGATGGCGCACGAAGGTGTGTTCGGTGACGTCACGAACGGTCACGGCGGCTACCTTCACGACCTGCGCGCCCTGCTGTTCTCCGACACGTACTACACGGACTCCTGGCGCCGCCTGTGGCACACCCGCAGCATCGCGTCCTTCTACCCGATGCACGGTCTCGGCCCGATCGCCGCGGCGATGGACATCAACCGCGGCGACCGGATGACCACGCTGCGCGCCACCGCGACCGCCCCGAAGGGCCTGGCCGACTACCGCGAGCGCTTCGTCCCCAAGGGCCACCCGTCGTGGAACGAGACCTACATCAACGGCGACCTCGTCACCTGCATGATCGAGACCGCCAACGGCCGGACGATCCGCGCCGAGCACGACGTGAGCTCCCCCCGCCCGTACAGCCGCATCAACAGCCTCGCCGGCAGCCGCGGCCTCTTCGAGGACTACGTCGGAACCTCCTCCACCGGCGCCCGGGTCTACTTCGAGCCCGACCACGGCGACGACTCCTGGCGCGACTTCGAGTCGTACCGCAAGGAGTTCGACCACTGGCTCTGGAAGAAGATCGGCGACGACGCCGAGAACAACGGCGGCCACGGCGGCATGGACTACGTGATGCAGTGGCGCACCGTGCAGCTGATGCGCGCCGGCCTCGTGCCCGACATCGACGTGTACGACTCGGCGGCCTGGTGCGCGCCGGTGCCGCTGAGCGTCATGTCCCTGGAGAAGGAGGGCAAGCCGATAGGGATCCCGGACTTCACCCGGGGCTCGTGGGTGAATCTGCGTCTCGGCCTCGACTCGCGCATGATCGAGATGCCGCCCGTGTGACTCCGGCCCACGTCCAACCCTGTCCCCTGAACCCTGGCCGAGCACTGCCCGAACCGTAAGAGAAGGAGCGAGCATTCATGTCCGTACATGTGACCGCAGCCCGGAGAGCCGTGGCGGCCCTGGCAGTTGCGGCGGTGGCGTTCACCTCCGCCCCCGCGGTCGCCGCGTCGCAGGACGCGGCCGCGTCCGAGGCGCGCACCCAGGTGACGATCGCCCCCATCGACCTGAACGGCCCTGCCATCTCGGAGGTGAAGGTCACCGTCACCAACGCGGGACCCGAGCGCCTGAGCCGGCTCAATGTCACCTTCAACGGCCCCGCCGGCTGGGCCGTGCAGCCCGCGGTGCGCAGCGTCGACGGTTCGTACCAGTCGGGTGCCGCGGCCACTGCGGAGTTCCGGATCCAGATACCCGAACAGCGCGAGGGCTTCACCATGCGCACGTTCACGGCCACCGCCACCTACAAGGGAGGCGATGGCCAGGGCACCGCCACGGGCACGCGGGTCGAGCGCTCCGGCCCCGTGCTGGCCCGCCTCTCCGACGCGTACAACAAGGTCGCCATCACCGACGAGAACGACACCAAGGCCGGTGAATACGACGGCGAGGGCAACAGCTTCTCCGCGCAGAAGCTCGCCGCGGTCGGGCTGACGCCCGGAGCTTCCGTCAGCGCCCTCGGCGCCCAGCTGACCTGGCCTGCCGCGGCCCCCGGCACGAAGAACAGCGTGTCGAGCACCGGACAGGGCGTGAAGGTCGCCGGCAAGGGCAGCAAGCTGGTCTTCCTCGGCTCCGGCGTCGGCTTCGGGGCCGCCGGGACGGCGACGGTGATCTACGCCGACGGGTCGAGCACCACCGGGTCGATCGGCTTCCCCAACTGGTCGTTCCAGGAGGCAACGGCACACGGCGCGACGCTCGTGAAGTCGACGGACGGCCGCAACCGTCCCGATGGGTACGGCAACGCCGGCATCGCCTACCGGGTCTTCGCGCACTCCATCACCCTGGACCCGGCCAAGCAGGTCGAACTCGTGGTGCTCCCGGCCAATGCCGGCATCCACCTCTTCGACATCGCGTTGGCTCCGTAACACCGTTCCTAACCAGTGTGCATAAGTGAGTCCTGGACCCACTGCTGCGTACTGGGCGCATCCCGAACGGTGTTGGATGCGCTGGGTTCCCGCTTTCGCATCCCGTTCGGCGCCGGCCCTCCAGGGGGCCGGTCCGTTATGGGTGGGCGGGTTCCCTCACGCCCCCGGTCACCTGATTCGGCCTGGACGGTCCGATGCCCCGCACGATCTCTCCGGTCGTGTGGGGGCGGTGTCGTCCTTCCCCAAGCTCTCAACTCCGTTCGAGCAGGGGATACCCCATCCCGGACCGGGTGTCCGAGGGCGCGTCGTCCGATCGCGATGCCCGCGGCATCGTGACGGGACATCTTTCGGTGCGGGGTGGTCAGCGGTTTCTGCCAGTGCTGGCCACCCCACTGGGAGGTGTAGGCCGGATCCACCGCGACAATGCTCAGGCCGTGTTCGGCGGCCATCGACACCAGCCGGGCCTTGAGTTTCCCGGTCGGCATGCCGGAGATGAGCTGCCGGAACCGCTTGCGGCGGCCGTGCTTCTCCCGGGTCTTCTCGGTGGTGAAGTCGAGGTCTTCGATGCCGATCGCTGCGACACCGACAGACTTGGCCCAGTTGATCAGGCGGGTCAGGGCGTGGCGGATCTGTGCGTCGCGGTGGCTGGCGGTCCCGGACAGGTCGTAGAAGAACCGCCGAGGCCCGCCGACGGGGTTGCCGTGCCGGTCGAGCCGGTAGGCGGCGAAGTGATCGGCATTGGTATCGACACCGATCATGCCCCGGGCGCGGGCGGCCTCCAGCGGGATGGTCTTCACGATGGGGCGTTGCCAGGAGGCGGTGAGGTACCAGCGGCCGCGCTCCACATCGAGGTGGATGCGGTAGGCCACGGCCCGGTTCGCGGTGATGCGGTCGGCCCACTCCGCACCCCGGTGCGCAAACGCGATCCGGGAGGCGAGGATGTACCGGCCGTGCCCGGCGTTGGCCAGGTGCGCGAGCGGAGCAGGCAGCTTGATGCTGACCTCGCCGTCCGGGGTGACGCGGATCGTCTCGTTCCCGAACCCCTTTCCCGACTCGCCGTCAGCGGCGATGAACCAGCGCTCCGCCTCCCACCGTTGCCGCCACTGCTCCTCGGTGAGCCGGGCCTGGGTGAGGTTGTGCCGGGTGTTGAGCAGACGTCTGCCGCCCCGTACCACCCGCACCCGTCCGGCCTGCCACTCGGCGACAGCAGCGGCGTGCCGGTCTTCCAGCATCGCGAGCCGGCGGGACTTGCAAAACCACTCGTTCTTCGACCGGTAGCCGCCCGCAGCCCGCTTCGTTCCACGTTTCCCGACCGGGAGGGACAGCCGGTGCCGCAGCATCTTGATCCCGGCTGCCAGCTTCTGGATATGCGCCGCCTGGCAACGCCGGGCCAGCGCCCACTGATCATGCGTTGGCCTTGGTGATCGCACCCGCGATCCGCGACGACGACAGCGGCGTCAGGCCCCGCTTACGCGATGCCCAGGTGCCCGCGCTGTGCTCCAGACCGTCCGCACAGCGAGCCTTGAGGTCACGCGAAGCCAGACGGCCCTGGTGCTCACCGACCCAGCGGAGGACTTCCTCGTCCCGGGGAGTGAGGTTCTTGAGACGGTCCCGGATCGCCACCCCGCAAGGCCCCGGCACCACGAAGGGTGCCGCCAACTCCCGCAAACCACCCACCACATCACCCCCTCCCGCAAGACCGGACACCCGTCACCCAGCCCAACGAGCAACAGCTACCAAAGGTCACCCATTCGACCCCAGAACCCCCGTTCCCGCCCCCCGCCCCACCGGCAGGACTCACTCCCGCTCAGCAAACCGACAGCAGCTCACCACCCCTTGGACACCACGTGCGCCGGCCGGCGGAGGACACATCCTCCGTCGGCCGGCGCGGTTGATGAAACATCCCCGTGCCGATAAGGGGCACGGCGGTGTCCGGCCTGGCGGCGGCAAACGCCGCGGGCGGCGCCAGGGCACCCATCGTCATGACGCCGGCGACCACCGCGCCCGCGGCCGGCACAGCTCTGCGCCGACTGCCCCGCTGCCGCCTGGACGCCGCCCCCACCGCTGCCCGCACGCCGGTTCACGTAGCAACCCTGCACCTGCCGCCGCCGACCACTGGCACAGACCCCCGCCTGCCCAGGGCTGGACAGCGACTGACTCGATCGATGGCAGGGGTCGCTCGGTCCTCCCTGTGAGGAGCTGTGAGCAGCCAAAGGCGTGGCGCAGTCTGCGCGGCGGCCACCGAGGTCTGAAGGTGGCGGAGAACCGGGGCTGTACGCGGCCACGTCAACCACAGTCCGCAGCAGGCGATTCAGCCGTGCGGCGCGTGGCAGCCGACGTGGGCTGCCTCCTTCTCGCGGGCGCGCCCCGCCTTCGCGGTGATGCGCTCCGATCCATTGCATTCCATACCCCTAGGGGGTATGTTTTCTCGCGTTCAGAGATACCCCCCAGGAGTATATGAGGTGAGTGAGATGTCCGCAGTATCGCCGCAGCCGTCCCCGCGCAGGTGGTGGGGACTGGCACTGATCGCCATGGCGCAGTTCATGGTGATCATGGATACATCCATCATCGGAGTGGCCCTGCCCGAGATGCAGACTGATCTGGGGTTCACCCAGGGCAATCTGTCCTGGGTGTTCAACGCCTACGTCGTCGCGTTCGGCGGACTGCTGCTGCTGGGTGGCCGCCTGTCGGATCTCCTGGGCGCCAAGCGGGTATTCAGCGCCGGCTGGGCGGTGTTGGCCGTCGGATCGCTGATGGCAGGGCTCGCGAACGAGGTGTGGATCGAGCTGGCCGGGCGCGCCGTGCAGGGCGCCGGCTCGGCGCTGATCGCACCCTCCGCGCTGACCTTGCTGATGATGCTGTTCGGATCCAGCCCGAAGGAGCTGACCAAGGCGTTCGCCCTCTACGGCGCGGCCGCGCCGGCCGGCGGCACGGCAGGCGTCTTCCTGGGCGGCGTCATCACCCAGTACACGAACTGGCCGTGGGTCTTCTACCTCAACATCCCCGTTGCCGTGCTCGCCCTGGTGGCGACTCCGGGCCTGATGCCCTCCGCCCCACCCACCCGCGGCTCGATCGACATTCTCGGCGCGCTCACCGTCACCACCGGCCTCGGCGCCATCGTCTACGCGGTGGTCCGTGCCCCCGAGGCCGGCTGGGCAGCGGGCGAGACCTGGCTGGTGATGACCGCAGGAATCGCCCTGACCGGGCTGTTCGTCGCTCGTCAGGCCAAGAGCCGTGCGCCCTTGATGCGGCTGAGCATCCTGCGCACGCCCAACCTCGCCGGCGCCAACCTCGCGCAGCTGCTGCTGGCCGGGGCGTGGATCCCGATGTGGTTCTTCCTGAACCTCTACCTCCAGCAGGTACTCGACTTGGGTGCCTTCGCCTCCGGAGCTGCCCTGCTGCCGATGACCGGCGCGGTGATGCTGATGATGATTGTGTTCGCGCCCCGGTTCATGAACCGCTTCGGGCCACGCACGATGATCGTCTCCGGCATGGTGGCGCTCGCCGCCGGCATGCTGTGGCTGTCCTTCGTCCGCCCCGACGGCTCCTACGCGGTCGACGTGCTGCCCGCCTCACTGCTCGCCGCTGTCGGCATGTCGCTCGCCTTCATCCCCTCCCTCGGCACGGCCATCTCCAGCGCCCGCCCGGAAGAGGGCGGCCTGGCTTCCGGCATCGTCAACACCAGCTATCAGATCGGCTCCGCCCTCGGTCTGGCCGCGATGACCGCCATCGCCGCCGCCCAGGGCGCCGACCAGCTCGGCAACGCATCCGCCCTGACCGACGGATTCTCCGCAGCCTTCCTCGGTGCCTCCGCCATCGCCGCCGCCGGAGCCGCCCTGGCCCTCACAACACTGCGCGCCAAGCAGCCGACTACCGCGCAGCCCGAGCCGGAAACGTCCCCCGTCGCCTGACCACCGGCCGACGCCCTCACCGAACACGCGATCGGCCGCGAATCCTGCAGGGTTCGCGGCCGATCACTGGCACACGCGCAGGTCCGCCTGGAACAACATTCCGGGTCGGCCCTGGCGGCGGGCCCTGCGGATCATGCAGCCGGAGCGTCACCAGGGCCTCTCGTTTGAATCATGCCGGGCTCCCCGATCCGGCTCGAATCCAAAGAAATGCCCTAGTCGCCGGGGGTGCGGGACGGGCCGTCGGACGGTCATGGAAAGCTGTGCCAACGCCGTGATTCAAACGGCTTCTTTCCACCCCCCCGTGACACCCCGAGGGATACGACGTGAGATCGCACCGAAAAATATGGACCACGGCTGCCGTTACGACGGCAGCCGTGGCAGGTTTCGTGGTGTTCCAGAACGTGACCGGCGACCCCTCAAATGACAGTGACAGCAAGGCCGGTCCGGTCAGGACCGACGTACGGAAGACGGCGCTGAAGGTGGCCGCGGACGGCAGTTCCGCGTCGCTCGGCCGGCGGGACACCGCACCGTTCAGCATGCTGGGAGTCACCTGGACCGACCCGGCGGCAAAGGTGACAGGAGCGGTCGAGGTACGGACCAGGTCGGCCGCGAACGGCACCTGGACGTCCTGGATGCCGCTGGAGACCGACATCGACGGCCGTACGGAGGCGGGCCGTTCCGGCGTCCGCGGGTCCACCGAACCGCGGTGGGTCGGCCCGTCCAACGGCGTCGAGGCACGCGTCACCGCGGACGGCAAGGTCTCCGCGAAGCTGCCCGCCGGGCTGCGGCTGGACACCGTCGACCCCGGCAAGGGCTCGTCTCTGCACGCGGCCCCGGCCGCCTTCGTCGCCGAGACCGACGTCCCCGCCGACGACCCGTCGTCGTCCGACTCCCCCTCGGCCGATCCGACGGCCACCTCGGAACCGACCCCCACGGCCACGGAGTCCGACACCGCCCCGGCATCCGAGACGCCGTCCGCGACACCTTCCAAGACGGCGACGGACAGCCCCTCGCCCACCGCGAGCAACAGCTCCTCGCCGACCGCGAGCACCTCGCCGTCCGCGTCGCTGCCGCCCGCGCCGCCGTCGACCGTGCCCAAGCCGCCCATCACCTCGCGTGCGGGCTGGGGCTCCGACGAGTCGATCAGCCCGGAGGCGCCGGAGTACACAGACACCGTCAAGGCGGTCTTCGTCCACCACACCGCCGGGACCAACACCTACTCGTGCGCCGACTCCGCGGCCGTCGTGCGCAGCGTGTACGCATACCACGTCAAGAGCAACGGCTGGAAGGACATCGGCTACAACTTCCTGGTCGACAAGTGCGGGACGATCTTCGAAGGCCGTAAGGGCGGGGTGGACCGGCCGGTCTTCGGCGCACACACCTACGGCTTCAACCGGCAGACGGCCGGCGTCGCGGTCCTCGGCACGTACACGGACGCGGCCGCCCCGAGCGCGGTGACCACCTCGGTGGCCCGGATCGCCGCGTGGAAGCTCGGCCAGTACAAGGGCGACCCTGCGGGCAGCACCATGCTCACCGCGGGCGCCAACGGGTCCAACGGCTTCAAGAAGACCTTCACCGCCGGTACGCAGTACTCCTTCCAGCAGATCTCCGGCCACCGCGACGGCTTCAACACCGAGTGCCCCGGTACCAAGCTGTACGGGCAGCTGCCCGCGATCCGCAGCCTCGCCGCGGGCCCCGTCACCGGACTCGCCGTCAAGTCGGTGACCGGCGCCACGCTGTCCGGGACGTCGTACTACACCAAGTCCGCGATCACGGTCGGCTGGTCGGCGAGCACACCGAGCGCCTTCATCTCCAAATACGAGCTGCTGGTCGACGGCAAGAGCGTCGCCACCACCGCGGGCACCGCCACTTCGGCGAAGGCCACCCTCGCCGTCGGCACGCACACGGTCCAGGTCCGCGCCACCCACCAGTCGGGGAAGACGGCCCTGTCCGCGGCGGCGACCGTGGTCGCCGACCAGACGGCGCCGAGCTTCACCACCAAGCCGAACCTCGCGCTGCGCACCGGCACGGTGAACACCACCGCCGTCCCGCTCACCCTGAAGTGGAAGGCGACCGACGCCGCGTCGCTCAAGGAGGTCCGGCTGACCGCCCCGGTCGCCAAGACCTACGGCCCGACCACCACGAGCGCCTCGCACACCGCGAAGTCCGGCGTGGCGACCACATGGTCCATGAGCGCGTACGACACCGCGGGCAACACCGCGGCCGCCTCCGTCTCCGGCACCCCGGTCATCCTCCAGGAGACCTCGGCCACGAAGACCGGCACCTGGACGGCCAAGTCCTCCTCCTCGTACCTGGGCGGCAAGTCGTACTCCAGCTCCGCCAAGGGCGCGAGCCTGAGCTGGACGTTCACCGGCCGTTCGGCCGCCTGGGTGGTCTCGCGCGCCTCCACGTCCGGCCAGGCGTACGTGTATGTCGACGGTACGAAGGTGGCCACGGTCGACCTGAAGTCGTCCACCACCAAGTACCGCGACGCCCTGTGGACGAAGAGCTGGTCCACCAGCGCCAAGCACACCGTCAAGATCGTCGTCGTCGCCACCTCGGGCCGTCCGGCGATCACGACGGACGGCCTCGTCTACCTCAAGTAGCCGCTGCGGTCCGCTGACGGACGTACCCGCATGACCTGAGCCCGGCTCCGCGCACCTGTGTCGCAGAGCCGGGCTCAGGCGTTCAGGCAAGTGGCCGGCGGGCGGTCTCAGCGGGTTTCGAGGTCCTTCAGCGTCGTTGCCAGCCAGCTCAGTTCCGCCTCGCTCGTCGCGCGGGCGATCGTGAGAACACCTCGGCGGAACGGGTCGCCGAACGCCTCCGCTCCGAGCGGGCGCTCGCCCTCGGAGTTGTAGTCGTAGAAGAAACTGCTCGGCTCCTGCAGGAACGCCAGCCTGCGCCGCAGCACGTCCGCCTGCTCGGCGGGCGCCGGGAGATGGCGGAGGAAGGCGAGCACGGTGAACCAGCGGTTCTCGTCGCTGATGTCCACCGCGTCGGCCTCGCGCAGTCGGCGGCGCAGCTCCTCGCGCCCGTCGTCCGTCAGGGTCAGCGTGTGGCGGGGGGCGGCCCTGCTGCCGGGCTCGGTCCGGCGGCCGAGCCATCCGGCGCGCTCCAGGCGCTTGATCGCCGGGTACAGGGTGCCGTCCGCGATCGGGCGGACGTGGCCGGTGAGGTGGGCGACGCGTCGCTTCAGCTCGTAGCCGTGCAATGACTGCTCGTACAGAAATCCCAGGATGGCCAGTTCCAACACCCGAGCATCCTCCCTCATTGCTCTATACATCGGCGCCGATATATAGTCTCGCCGAGATTTTACATGGCCGGAGGGGAACGGGAGAGCATGAAGAACGCACAGGTGACATCGGGCGGCGCGCACATCCGGTGGGTGGAGATCCCCGGCAGCACGGCACCGACCCGCCTCTATCTGCATGGGCTGGGCGCCTCGTCCGGTCCGTACTTCACCGCGAGCGCCGTCCATCCGCTCCTCGCCGGCAGCCGTTCGCTGCTCATGGACATGCTCGGCTTCGGCATCAGCGACCGGCCCACGGATGTCGACTACACCCTCGAAGCGCACGCCGACGCGATTGCCGTCGCGCTCCGGTCAGCCGACGCGTACGCCACGGACGTCATCGCGCACAGCATGGGCGGCGCGGTGGCCATCGTGCTCGCGGCGCGCCATCCCGATCTGGTGGCGCGGCTGGTCCTGGTCGACGCGAACCTCGACCCGGTCGCGCCCGCTCCGCCGCGGCCCGGCACCAGCGGCATCGCCGCGTACACGGAGGAGGAGTTCCTCGATCACGGACGGCACGAAGTGCGCGACCGGGTGGGACCCCACTGGTGGTCGACGATGCGGCTCGCGGGCCCGGAGGCGCTGCACCGCAGCGCCGTGCACCTCGCGCGCGGGACGACGCCCACGATGCGCGAGCTGCTGCTGGAGCTGAAGATTCCGCGCACCTTTCTGCGGCCGGAGAGCAACGGGCCGCTGCCCGACGAGAACGGTCTCGTCGCGGCCGGGGTGCGGGTCGTGCCGGTCCCGGAGTGCGGGCACAACATCATGCTGGACAACCCCGAGGCGTTTGCGAGGGAGACCGCCCGGGGGCTGGGGCTCGCCTGACGGGAGCCGGTGCCGGCCGCTCAGCCGCCGACCGCGGCTGCCACGGCGACGACGGCGAACATCAGCACGAGCACGACCGCCATGATGCGGTTTCTGGTCTTCGGGTCCACCCGTCGAGCGTAACCGCACCGCTCAGTGTCCCAGCGACCAGGATGCGACCACCTCGTAACGCGGCTGCTCCCCCGGCACCCCGGAGACCGGCAGATTGCTGCGCACGAGAGCGATCTCGCCGACCTCCCACGGTGCGCCCTCGAAGGTGTCCAGGGCCTCCAGATAGGGGTGCAGGTCCGCCTCGGCGCGGCTGCGGGCGAGGGTGAGGTGCGGGGTGTAACGGCGGTGCTCGTCCATCGGCACGCCGGCGCGGCGGGCGGCGGCGTCGGCGCGCTCGGCGAGGAGCCTCAGCGTGTCGAGGCCGCCCGCGGCCCCGACCCACAGCACATGGCCGTCGAACCGGCCGCCGCGGTGGATGCGCAGCGGGAACCGCTCGGTACGACCGGCGGCGCGCGCCAGCCGCTCGTGCAGATCGGGCAGCAGCGCGTCGTCGACCACACCGAGGAAGGCGAGCGTGAAGTGCCACGCGTCGGTTCCGGTCCAGCGCAGGCCACCGGCGCCCGGAAGGGTGTGCAGCGGGGCGACGGCACGGCGGAGCTCCGCGATGGCGGAGGCGGGCGGCAGAACAGCGACGAAGAGTCTCATGCGGCTCATGAACCGAGTGTCGCACCGTACCGGCGTGTCCCGGTCACCGTGCGTATCGTTGTACTACGTGGCTGCCCGTGCCGTGCGGCAGCGGGGAGGAGCGCCACGATGACCGTCGTAGACACCGACAGGATCGAGATGGCCGAAGAGCGCGACGAGCGGACTCTGGACTCCATGTTCGAGTGGCTCGAGAAGATGCCCGTCCCCGAGGGAATCAAGACCGAGATCGTCGGGGGAAACATCTTCATGTCGCCTCAGCGGAACACCCACTGGGACATCATTGCCGACATTTTCGAGCAACTGCGGGCCACGTATCCGCGCAGGCGCGTGAAGTCCGATGTGCGGGTCGACTTTCCTGGACACCTGAACGGGTTCGCGGCAGATGTGCTGGCGCTGAGGGAGGACGCCGCGAAGGACGGCAAAGGAAACTGGCTGTTCTCGGGTGTGGAGTTCGTGGCCGAGGTGATCTCGAAGGGCACCGCGACGAACGACTACGGACCGAAGAAGGACGCGTATGCGGCGGCGGGCGTTCCGGTGTACTTGATCGCCGACCCGTACAGCGGCGAGTGCCACGTCTTCCGGAATGCCACGAACGGCGTGTACGGATCAAAGCTGACCGTGCTTTTCGGCACAGACATCGACCTCACCGACACCCCCGTCGGTATCACCCTCAGGACCGACGAGTTCCCGCGCGACTGACAGCGCCCCCGGCCATGCGCAACGGCCCCGGCCGGTACCCACCGGTCGGGGCCGAACCACGTCGCGTACGGGCGGTCCTCAGGCCGCCGTCGCCAGCTGCTCGCGCGGGACGAACCGCACATGCGGGTGGCCCGGCCGCAGGTCGACCTTGAGGCGCAGGCCGCCGACGCGGGCCAGCATGATGCCGACGCCGAGCGCGGCCAGCAGCGAGAACGCGCCGCCGACCGCCATGGCGGTCCGGACGCCGTACGCGTCGCTGATCCAGCCCACGATCGGGGCGCCCACCGGCGTACCCCCGGCGAAGACCATCATGTAGAGGCTCATCACCCGGCCGCGCATGGCCGGGTCGGCCGCCATCTGGACGCTCGTGTTCGCGTTGATGTTGGTCGTCAGGCCGATCATGCCGATCGGGACCAGCAGGATCGCGAAGAGCCAGACGGACGGCGACAGGGACGCGATGATCTCCAGGAGACCGAACGCGGTGCCCGCCACCACCAGCATCCGCAGCCGCGAGGAACGGCGGCGGGCGGCGAGCAGGGCGCCGGCCAGGGAGCCGGCGGCCATGAGGATGTTGAAGAACGAGTACATCCCGGCGCCGCCGTGGAAGATCTCGTCCGCGAAGGCGGTGAGCCAGATCGGGAAGTTGAAGCCGAACGTGCCGACGAAGCCGACGAGGACGATCGGCCAGATCAGCTCGGGGCGGCCGGAGACATAGCGCAGCCCCTCGCGCAGCTGCCCCTTGGCGCGCGGCACGACGACCGCCTGGTGCAGTTCGCTCGTACGCATCATCAGCAGACCGACGAGCGGGGCGAGGAACGACAGACCGTTGAACATGAACGCCCAGCCGCTGCCGACCGTGGTGATCAGGACACCCGCGACGGCGGGGCCGATGAGCCGGGCGGACTGGAAGTTGGCCGAGTTCAGGCTGACCGCGTTGCGCAGCTGGGCCGGGCCGACCATCTCAGAGACGAACGACTGGCGGGCCGGGTTGTCGACGACCGTGACCATGCCGAGGAGGAAGGCGATCAGGTAGACGTGCCAGACCTGGACGACTCCGGAGAGCGTGAGGACGGCGAGGGCGATGCCGCAGAGGCCGAGCGCGGCCTGGCTGACGAGGAGGAGCTTGCGCTTCGGGAGCCGGTCGGCGATGACGCCGCCGTACAGGCCGAAGAGCAGCATGGGAAGAAACTGGAGGGCCGTGGTGATGCCGACGGCGGCGGCGGACCCGGTGAGGCTCAGGACGAGCCAGTCCTGCGTGATGCGGGACATCCAGGTACCGGTGTTGGAGATCACGGCGCCCGTGGCGAACAGGCGGTAGTTGCGGATCTTCAGCGACGAGAAGGTCCCGCCGGGCTTGCTCTCGTGGGTGGACGTCGGTGCGGGGGCGGAGTCTGCTCCGGATCCCGTACTCAAAAGGGTTCGCCTCCTCGGCGTGGACATTTCACTGACTGACGAGGCAGTGACGGCGGTACCGGACCGTGGTCCGGTACCGCCGCTACAGGTGGGCGAGCTTTTCCAGTACGGGCGCGGCCTTGCGCAGCGTCTCCCACTCTTCCTCGTCCAGGCCCTCGGCGAGGGTGGCCAGCCAGGCATTCCGCTTGGAGCGGCTCTCCTCGAGCATGGCTTCGGCCTGCTCGGTCTGGCTGACCACCTTCTGGCGACGGTCATCGGGGTGCGGTTCCAGTCTGACCAGCCCCTTGGCTTCCAGCAGCGCGACGATGCGGGTCATCGACGGAGGCTGCACATGCTCCTTGCGGGCCAGCTCACCGGGGGTGGCGGAACCGCAGCGGGCGAGCGTGCCGAGCACCGACATCTCGGTGGGGCTCAGCGACTCGTCGACGCGCTGGTGCTTGAGGCGTCGGCCCAGCAGCATCACGGCGGAACGAAGGGAGCTCACGGCGGCCGCACTGTCGCCGTCGTGGATCAGGTCAGGCATGTTCATTAGCGTAACTCATTACCCACCCTAAAGACCATTCGGTGGTACACGCACGCCCGATCACTCACCCGAACGAGTGAGTTGGATGCGGAAAGTGACGCCAAGCGACCTCGGAGGCCTAACCCTGCTTGCCATGGGATCGACAGTGCTCAGCCTGCGGCTGGACGGTGAGCTGCTCGACCGGCTCCGGCAGCACGCCGCCAAACGCGGAATGAGCGTCCAGGACTATGTGGTCCGGACGCTCATTCGGGACGACTTCGACGAACGCTTCAAGACGGCCGTCGACGAGACGCAGAAGTTCTACGGGGCGGAAGAGATCACGTGAGGCCGAGAGCCGGCATCGCGTAGTAGAAGACGAAGACCGCCGACACGACGTACATGGCTACCGGCACCTCGCGCCAGCGCCCGGCTGCCACCCGCAGCACGGAGAAGGCGATGAAGCCGATGCCGATGCCGTTGGTGATCGAGTAGGTGAACGGCATCATCACCATGGCCAGGAAGGCCGGGATGGCGAGCGTGTAGTCGCTCCAGTCGATGTCCCGCACCGAACCCGCGATGATCAGGAAGCCGACGGCCAGCAGCGCCGGAGTGGCCGCCTGCGACGGGACCATGGTCGCCAGCGGCGTCAGGAACAGTGCCACCGTGAACAGCAGGCCGGTCACCACGCTCGCGAAGCCGGTGCGGGCGCCCTCGCCGACGCCCGCGGTGGACTCCACGAAGCAGGTTCCTGCGGAGGAGGAGCTCGCACCGCCCGCGGCGACCGCGATGCCGTCCACGAACAGCACCTTGTTGATGCCGGGGAAGTTGCCGTCCTTGTCCATCAGCTTGGCCTCGTCGCCGACGCCGAGGATGGTGCCCATCGCGTCGAAGAAGCAGGACAGCAGCACGGTGAAGACGAACAGGATGCCGGTGAGCACACCGACCTTGTCGAAGCCGCCGAACAGACTGACGTGGCCGATCAGCCCGAAGTCGGGGGTGGCGACCGGATTGCCCGGCCACTGCGGGACGGTCAGGCCCCACGCCTCGCCGGGCAGATCGGCGACCGCGTCGATGATCAGCGCGACGACGGTCATCGAGACGATGGAGATGAGGATCGCGCCCGGCACCTTGCGGACGATCAGCGCGAGGGTGAGCAGCGCGCCGAGGATGAAGACCAGGACCGGCCAGCCATGGAGGTGGCCGTCGCCGCCGAGCTGGAGCGGCACAGTGGTGTGCGCGGCGTCCGGGATGCGGGAGACGAAGCCCGAGTCGACCAGACCGATCAGCAGGATGAAGAGACCGATACCGATGGCGATGCCCTTGCGGAGCGACGTCGGCACCGCGTTCATCACGCGTTCGCGCAGCCCGGTCGCGACCAGCAGCATGACGACGATGCCCGCGAGGACGACCATGCCCATCGCGTCCGGCCAGCTCATCCGGGGGGCGAGCTGGAGGGCGACGACGGTGTTGACGCCGAGGCCGGCGGCCAGCGCGATCGGCACGTTGCCGATGACACCCATCAGGAGGGTGGAGAACGCGGCGGTCAGCACGGTGGCGGTGACCAGCTGGCCGCCATTCAACTGGTGCCCGTACATGTCCTTCGCGCTGCCGAGGATGATCGGGTTCAGCACGATGATGTACGCCATCGCGAAGAACGTGGCGAATCCGCCACGGATCTCGCGCGCGACCGACGACCCCCGCTCGGAGATCTTGAAGAAACGGTCCAGGCCGCCGTGCGGCTGCGCCGCAGGCTGCTTGGAGGCGACCGGAGCGGTGGCCGAGGGGGACATGTATGACCTCAGTCGTACGTAGGAAGGAGAGAAAAATGGTCAGCTTTGGACTTTTACACGAATAAATCGAGCCAACCGTAAGCAGATTCAGTATGAATACATAAGGCGAAGATCGCTATCTCCGCGCGTAGACCCATGGGCCGACTAGGCCGAGGGGCTTTGCATACGGGCCGCATAGACTGAGCCCATGGCGAAGTGGACACCGACACACGAGGCACCCGAGCCCCTGGAGGGGCCCGTCGTCGCCACCATCACCGGCGGCACGATCCTCTGGTTCGTCCTCTTCCTCGTCCAGTTGCCGTTCTACGGCTGGTTCGACGACCACGGGCACACGTGGTGGATCTGGACGTGCCTGGCCGGTGCCGGGCTCGGACTGATCGGTATCTGGTACGTGCGGGGGCGCGACGCGGCGATCAAGCGGGCGGCCGCCGGGGCCATACCGGCTGACGCGTCCGGCGCCACCGACGAAAGTCGGGGCCGGCCCTGACTTCCGTACCGCCCGAGGACCATTCCGCTCCTCCCCCGGTCTGATCTTCGACCCCCCGACGGGTGAACCGGATGTTCCACCCGTACCGTCGGAACCATGACGCAGCGGGCACTTCGCTCCTCCGGGGAGCACACACCCGGCCGGCCCCGGCCGGCCATGATCGACGCCGGTTCCGAGCTCGACCCGGTCCACCCGATGAAACTCCCTGCCCCGGCCGTCCGCACGAGCGGGCTGACCGCGGCCGAGGTGGCCGAGCGGATCGCCCGCGGCGAGGTCAACGACGTACCCGTCCGCTCGTCCCGCTCCATCCGCGAGATCGTCCGCGCCAACGTCTTCACCCGGTTCAACCTGATCATCGGCGTGCTCTGGGTGATCATGCTGTCCGTCGCGCCGATCCAGGACAGCCTCTTCGGCTTCGTGATCATCGCCAACACAGGCATCGGCATCGTCCAGGAGTGGCGCGCCAAGAAGACCCTGGACAGCCTCGCAGTCATCGGCGAGGCGAAACCCACGGTCCGGCGCGACGGAGTCGCGGCCGAGATCTCCACCTCCGAAATCGTCCTCGGCGATCTCATCGAGCTCGGGCCCGGCGACAAGGTCGTGGTCGACGGCGCGGTGGCCGAGGCCGACAACCTGGAGATCGACGAGTCCCTGCTCACCGGCGAGGCCGACCCCGTACTGAAGCAGGCAGGCGACCCGGTGATGTCCGGCAGCTTCGTCGTCGCGGGCGGCGGCGCGTTCTCCGCCACCAAAGTCGGCCGCGAGGCCTACGCCGCGCAGCTCGCCGAAGAGGCGTCCCGCTTCACGCTCGTCCAGTCCGAGCTACGCAGCGGCATCAGCACGATCCTCAAGTACGTCACCTGGATGATGGTGCCGACCGCGATCGGCCTCATCATCAGCCAGCTCGTCGTCCACAACACCAACGTCAAGGACTCGATCGCCCGCACCGTGGGCGGCATCGTCCCGATGATCCCCGAGGGCCTGGTCCTGCTCACCTCGGTCGCCTTCGCGATCGGTGTCGTACGGCTCGGCCGCAAGCAGTGCCTCGTGCAGGAGCTGCCCGCCATCGAGGGCCTCGCGCGGGTCGACGTCGTCTGCCTGGACAAGACCGGCACGCTCACCGAGGGCGGGATGGACGTCACCGAGGTGCGGGCGCTGAACGGCGCGGACGACCCGTACATACGCCAGGTGCTGAGGGCCCTCGGCGCATCCGATCCGCGGCCCAACGCCAGCCTGCAGGCGATCATCGACGCGTACCCGTCCCCGAACGGCGAGGCATGGCGGTGCACGGAGACACTGCCGTTCTCCTCGGCACGCAAGTACAGCGGCGCCGCGTTCGTCGAGGCCGACGGGCGGTCGTCGACCTGGCTGCTCGGCGCACCCGATGTGCTCCTCCCGGACCAGGACCCGGCGCTCGGCGAGATCGAGCAGCTCAACGAGCAGGGGCTGCGGGTGCTGCTGCTGGCGCGCGCCGAGGGCAAGCTGGAGGGGCCGGAGATCGCCCACGGGGCCGTACCGACCGCGCTGATCGTGCTGGAGCAGCGGCTGCGGCCGGACGCCAGGGACACGCTGCGCTACTTCGCCGACCAGCGGGTCGCCACGAAGGTCATCTCCGGGGACAACGCCGTCTCGGTCGGCGCGGTCGCGGGCAAGCTCGGCCTGCCCGGCGCCGAGCACACGCTGGACGCGCGCCGGCTGCCCACGGACCCGGACGAGATGGCCACGGCCATGGAGGAGAACGCGGTCTTCGGCCGGGTCTCCCCGCAGCAGAAGCGTGAGATGGTCGCCGCCCTCCAGTCCCGCGGCCACACGGTCGCGATGACGGGCGACGGGGTCAACGACGTGCTGGCGCTGAAGGACGCCGACATCGGGGTCTCGATGGGTTCGGGCTCCGAGGCGACACGCGCCGTGGCCCAGATCGTGCTGCTGAACAACAGCTTCGCGACGCTGCCGTCGGTGGTCGCGGAGGGCCGCCGGGTGATCGGCAACATCACCCGGGTCGCGACCCTGTTCCTGACGAAGACCGTCTACTCGGTGCTGCTGGCGATCCTGGTGGTCTGCTTCCAGGTGGAGTACCCGTTCCTGCCCCGGCATCTGACTCTGCTGTCGACGCTGACGATCGGCGTCCCGGCGTTCTTCCTGGCCCTCGCACCCAACAAGGAGCGGGCCCAGCCGCACTTCGTCCGCAGAGTCATGCGGTACTCGGTGCCGTCCGGCGTCATCGCGGGCATCGCCACCTTCGTGACGTACATGGTCGCCCGGCAGTACTACACGGGGACGGGGGCGCTGGACGCGGAGACCAGCGTGGCGACGCTCACGCTGTTCCTGGTCTCGATGTGGGTGCTCGCGATCATCGCCCGCCCGTACACGTGGTGGCGGATCGTCCTGGTCGCGTCGATGGGAGCGGCGTTCCTGGTCGTGCTGGTGGTGCCGTGGCTGCAGAACTTCTTCGCGCTGAAGCTGGTGGGCGTGGTCATGCCGTGGACGGCGGTGGGGATAGCGGTGGTGGCGGCTGCTGCCCTGGAGTTCACCTGGCGACTGGTCAGCCGCCGCTTCCCGGTGTAGCCGTTACCGCACGTCGACGAAGTCACCGGCGGTGGTGACGGCCGGGGTGGTGGACGTACCGGCGAAGCTGTAGCGCCAGTAGCCGTCGACCGAGGCGGTGACCGTGGTCTTCAGGTTGCCGGTGCTGTTCGTCTTGATCGTCTTCACCGTGGTGTAGGTGGAGCTGGTCTTCTTGCGGAACTGGAGCTTGACCGCCTGACCGGTGTAGCCCGCGTAGGTGTGCGTCTCCCAGTTGGCGCGCGACAGCTTGCCCGTGACCGTGATGGTCCTGCCCTTCCTGACGGGCTCCGGGGAGGCGTTGACCGTCAGCTTCGACAGCCGCTGGATCTTCGCCGTGGCGTAGGAGTCGTAGTTCGTGCTGGAGCCGTCCTTGGCCTCCGCGGCGGCGAGGACGTGCCAGGAGCCGGCCAGCGCGTTCTTCGTCAGATCGGCCCTCGGGTCGATCGTGATGGTGTACGAGCAGGTGGAGGTGGTGGCGCTCGCGGCCTTGCAGGTCGCTGCCTCCTCGTTCGGCAGCAGCACGCCGTCCATGCCCTCGTCCAGGCTCTTCCCGTGCCACAGGATCACCCAGCCGTCGGCTATGCCGGAGGCGTGCGAGGCGGTGACCGACACGGTGATGGTCTTCGCTGCCGTCGTGCCCAGGACGGTGTTCTTGCCGCCGTTGACGCGGACCTTGGAGATGACGGGATTCGCCGTTGCCGCGTGCGCCGCCGGGACGGCGAGGGCGGACAGGACCAGGGCGCCGGACGCGGCGGCGACAGTGGCACGGATACGCATGTTTTCTCCGGTGGAGACTGGGGTCCGTCGGGCAGGTGGCGTGGTGGCTCCGGCCGCGGCGGGACCCGATGGGTCAGTGCGTCCGCGGACCCGGCGGGCCGGACGGGGACGCACGGGATGGGGGTACGAGAAGCGGGACCCCCTCCCGGAGATCCCGCTTCTCGTGTGGATCACGTGTGGAACCACGCCCGCGATCGGGCGTGGAACTACTGCACGTCGACGTAGTCACCCGTGGCGGAGACCGCCGGGGTGGTGGACGTACCGGCGAAGCTGTAGCGCCAGTAGCCGTCGACCGAGGCCGTGGCCGTGGCCTTCAGGGTGCCGATGCTGCTCGTGTTGATCGTCTTCAACGTGGTGTAGGTGGTGCTGGTCTTCTTGCGGAACTGGAGCTTGACCGGCTGACCGGTGTAGCCGTGGTAGGCCAGGTCGTCCCAGTTCGCACGGGAGAGCTTCCCGGTGACCGTGATGGTCCTGCCCTTCTTCACGGGCTCCGGAGAAGCGTTGACCGTCAGCTTCGAGAAGCGCTGGAGCTTGGTGGTACCCAGGCCGTCCTGCAGCGCGTAGTCGATCTGGGTGGGGTCGGGGTTGCTCGGGTCCTGGCCGTTGTAGTCGACGGCGAAGCCCATCGCCTTCCACGTCGTGGCGTCCGCGTTGCCGATGAGGTCGTAGTACGGCGAGATGGCGATCTGCCCCTTGCAGGTGGCGACCGTCGAGGAGACGGCCGTGCAGGTGGGGGGCTTGGCGCCATAGAGCTCGTTCGTCGGAACGTCGAACGAACCGCGGTAGAGCGCGACGTCGAGGAAGAAGTCGGAGCCGAAGATGTTCACGTCGGCGGCGTGCGTCACGGTGTACGTGGTCGCCACGGTCTTCGTGGCGGAGGTACCCACGGCGATCGGCTTGCCGCCGTTCACGGTGAACTTGGAGAAGGTCAGGTCGAGCGGGACACCGGCGGTCCCGGCAGCGGTGACGGAGCGCGCGCCGGACTTCGCACCGGACTGCGCGCCGGACGCGGCCTGAGCGGCGCGCGCGGCATCGAGGACAGTGGAGCGGTGCGCGTCGTCGGCCTGAGCCGCAGACGGAACGACGAGGGCGGAGAGAGCCAGGGCGCCGGTTACGGCGGCCACAGTGGCACGAATACGCATGTTTCGTTCCCCAATGTGGAGAAGGGGCCCGCGGAGGTCGTCCGTTCCCGGGCCCAAGGTCGTCTGTGAAGCCTGATGGCTTCACAGACGAGACCGATGGGGCGCGTGAAGGGTTGTGCGGACAGTGAGGATCTTTGCGAATACATGACCAGGTCCGGGCGGTTGTGTCTCCCTGCCCCGAAGACCGGCCCCGGCCCGTCAGTCGAACCAGCGGTCGCGCGCCAACTCCTCCGTGCGCGACGGGTCCTGCAGCAGCGCCGCGACCTCGAAACGGCGCGGCCACTGACCCGCCGCCCAGGCCAGACCCGCCGCGACACCCTCCAGCGTCGAGGCGTGGACGGTCCCGTCCGGGGTGCGGCGCCAGTCCAGCTCGACGCCGCCCGCGCGGAGTTCGCCGTGTTCGACGTATGTGTCCGGGGTCCCGGCGCCGAGCAGGATCCGTACCGACTCCGGCACCTGGTGCTCCTCGCCGTCCGTCGTCACCTCCGCCTCGACGGTCTCGCCGAGCCGCCGCACCTGGAACAGCTCGGCCAGTTCCGCGGCGCGCGCCGGGGCCACCGGCAGGAGCGGCAGGCTGTCCGTCAGCGGCAGCAGATCGGGGGCGTCCGCGATCACCGCGTCGGCCGCATCGACGATGCGTACCTCGCCGTCGACCACGGCCCGCAACTCGTCGGGCAGCGTGACCTGTTCCGGGTCGAGATCGGCCAGGGCCGTGTACAGCTCGTGGAGTTGTACGGAGCCGACCGGGCGGTCCTCGTCCGCGAGCCGGCCGAGGAGTTCCGCCGCACCGCCCGGCTCGTCGAGGAGCGCGGCGACGGAGGTCCGTACGCCGAGGGCGTGCAGCACCTGGGCGTCGCCGAAGCCGGTCGCGTCGGCGGAGTCGTACAGCCCGGACAGCCGCGGGTCGCCGCCCGCAGCCCGCAGCCCCGCCGGGCGGCGGCCGTCGAGCACCGGGTGGTCGCGCAGCCACCAGGCGGTGTACGGGCGCACGGATTGGGTCGTGCCGTCCGGGAGCAGCACCCGCACCGGCTGGGTCAGCGCGTCGCGCAGCGGCGGCCGGGAGAGCAGGGCGAGCGCCTGCGGCCAGGCGTCGTCGTCGACGAGGTCGAGGTCGCGGACGGCGACGAGTTCGGTGGCGACGGGCGGCACGGGGGCCCGCCCGTCGCCCGACCACCACCCCTCGTCGTCACCGCTGCGCGGCGGCAGACTCAATTGCAGCTGGTCGAGAATGTCCTCGCACCACACGTCGACGGCGTCGAGCAGTCCCGCGTCGTCGGGTTCGGCGAAGTCGCCTTCGCGTGGCTCCAGTTCGTCGGGGTCGAGGACGACATCGGTGGCCCGGACAAGCGCGAAGGTGGCCAGCACCCCGCAGGCGGTCAGCGGCTGCTCACCCCAGCGGTCCGCCAGCTCCTCGTCGCAGAGCGCGAGTTCGCCCTCGCGCATGATGCTCGCGAACGGGCTTCCCGGTAGCACGAGTTCACCGGCAGGTGCGGGCTCACCGTCCTCGTCGGGGAGGGCGAGCGCACCGAGCCAGGGTTCGTCGCCCGGCGCGAGGTCGGCGTCCCGGACGAGGGTGAGGACGGTGTCCGCGAGCTCTTCCGCGTCCAGCGCGTCCTCGTCCCACACCTCGCCGGCGTCCAGCGAACCGGCGACGGCCGCACGCACCTGCGGGGTCGTCAGCACCGCGCGCGGGGTGGCGGGCAGGGCGCCCAGCTTCTCCAGAAGCGGATGGGCGGCATCCGGATGCGCGACCTTCAGCCCGAGCCGGGCCAGCCGGCCCAGGACCGGGCCGGTGAGGGCGTCGGGGAGCGGCAGGAGAACCTGGCGGGGGCCGATGGCGGTGCGGGGTGGTGCGGTGACCGGGGCGCCCACCGCGTTCTCCACCGCTCCGGCCAGCGGGACCGGGAGTCCGGAGAGCCGGTCGGGGTCGACTCCGGACAGGCTGTCGTACAGCCGCCGCCACCAGGCGGGTTCGCGCTCCAGACCGGCGAGCCGGTCGATCGCCTCGGCCAGCGGGACCCGGGCGACGCCGAGGGTACGCAGTTCGCTCCGGCGCTCAAGTCCCGCGGGCAGCAGGCACGGCAGCACCTCGGCAAGCACCTGAACGGTCTCGGCGCCCACCCCCTCCACGACCTCTGCCTCGATCGGCCGCAGCGCGGTGGTGGCCACGCGGACGTTCTCCGCCCCGGCGTCCCAGGCGTCCCACTGCTCGGGTTCGGCGGCGGCGTCGCGCGGGGCGGCGGGCTCCAGGAACGCGACGCGCGACAGCCGCTCCAGGATCGCGCCGCGCACGGCACCGTCCAGTTCGCCCTTGCCGAGCGGGCCGGGCACGAGGTCGAGAGTGGCGATGGACACCGGATGCCAGTCGGCGAGCAGTTCGGCGTACGCGTCGGCCGCGCGCTGCACCAGGAAGTCGGTGAGCGGGCCGGGCGCGGGGTGGCGGCGGGTGGTGTCGAGCGGCAGCGACGCGATGAGCAGGGCGGGGACGCCGAGAGGCTCGTCGGTGGGGGTCGGCGCGTGGACCACGGGGGCGGTACGCGGGTACACCGGCGCCCCTTCTACGTCCACGGGCACCGCCCAGGTCACCGACCAGTGCGGGCGCAGCCGTTCCTCCAGCGGGCGGCCGGCGAGCAGGGCCGGTTCGATCGGCCCGTGCTGGGCGACGGTGCGCCAGCGGTTCGTGCCGTACGCGGAGTCGTCGATGTGTGTGTACGGGCCGTGCTGGGAACGGCGAAGCGTCCGTAGGTCCTCGGGGGTGTCGATGACGATCTCTTCGAGACCGGCGAGCGTCAGGAGGAGCGCGTCGTCGACGGCGGCGAGCAGCCGTCCGACGAGGTCCTCGGCGACGCCGTCGCGCATCGGCAGGACGACGACGGTGTCGTACCCGTCCGGTGCGGTGCCCTCGGCGGGCAGCGGAAGACGCAGCAGCGGTACGTGGCCGTCGCGGCGGCGGAGTTCGTCACCGAGGCCCGGGCTGCCGACGACGGCCTCGCGGGCGAGGTCACGGGCCTCGGCGAGGGACCAGCGGACACCGCCGTGCCGGCCGATGACGGCGGGCTCGTCGCTGACCGCGAGGACGGCGGCGAACCCGACGCCGAACCTGCCGACGGCGGACTCGTGACCCTCGCGCTTGGCGGAGGCGCGGAGCGTGCTGAGCGATTCGACGCCGGTGGCGTCGAGGGGGGCGCCGGTGTTGGCGGCGGCGAGGACGGCGGGTCCGGTGTCCGAGGCGGGATGAAGGGTGAGACGGAGCCGGCCGGGGACGCCGGCACGGGCGGCCGCATCGGCGGCGTTCTGGGCGAGCTCGACGACGAGGCGGTCGCGGTAGCCGCCGAGCGCGAGGTCCTCCTCGGCGTTGGCGTCCTCCCGGAACCGGGCCGGACCGGCGCCCCAGGCGTCGAGCACGCCGCGCCGCAGCCGTGCCGTCCCGAACGGATCGGCCCCCTCGGTCGCATTCATGCTCACGCTCTGACTCCGCTCTGTCCGGTGACGCGTTACCCATGTGCGGCGGGGGTGTGCGTGCGCCTGCGTGCGCGTACACCCGTGCCGCCAGTGTGCGCCCGAAGGTACCGCGACCGGCAATCCTGCGTGGCGCGGCGGTGGGGCGCCGCCCTTGTCCTCCATCGCCGGACAGGCTTGAAATGCCCTCGGCACGGCACCGCCCGGGTCACGTCTCCTTCAGGGCACGGGGGACCTTCTCGGCGAGCCGAAAGCGACTGCGGAGACCGCGAACCCGGCAAGTCGTCGACGCCTTCCGGCCACATCCAGCCCGTCCGCCGCTTGAGGACAACACGACCACCGGGCCGCACCCGAAACCCGCACGGGGCCCACACCGAGCCCGCCCGGCGCCCGCGAAAAAGCACCCCGACCGACCCAAGAACGCACCCCGGCCACATCCAGCCCGTCCGGCGCTTGAGGACAACACGACCACCGGGCCGCACCCGAAACCCGCACGGGGCCCACACCGAGCCCGCCCGGCGATTGAGGACAAAGCGTTCACCGGGAGCCCCGTGGCCGCACCGCAGCGCGCGACCCCCGGGTACCGCAAACCCGGTCCCCCAGCGGCCAGGAGCGTCAGGAGTGGCCCAGGTCCTCCGATGGCGCATCCGGTTCCACCGGGACCGATCCGCTGTCCCGCGCCGGGCGCAGCGGGTACTCGTCCACCTGCATCGTGTCCAGCGCGTGCGGCGCCGGCTTCGGCGGCTTCGGCATCACCGCTGCCTCCGAGTGCCCACCGCAGCCGTACGACAGGGAGACCACATGACCGTCCGCCGGGCCGAACTCGTTCGCGCACACGCCGAAGGCCTGCCGCAGCGAACCCGGCAGCGGCACCAGGAAGGCGCAGGTGACACAGGATGCCGGTGCCGCCTGAGCCATCGGCGTCTTCGGGCCGAATGCCTCTTCCCAGCGGTCGGCCGCGGCATGCAGCCCGTACCGGGACAGCACCCGTGCCCGCCGCATGCCGAGCTCTTCCGCGAGCGCGGCGATCGAGCCGCGCCTCGTCGCCTCCGGGCGCGTCGTGAGTTCCGCGTCCTCCGCGTCGACGAGGTCGGCCATCTCCTCCGACATCTCGGAGGCCACCGAGTTCGGCGGCGACTCGTCCTCGCCGCTGTACCCCGGCTCCAGACGCAGATCCTCCGCCTCCGTCGGCAGCAGATCACCGGGTCCCATGTCGCCGGGCCGCAGCCGCTCGCTCCATGGCACCCACTCGGGAGCGAGCAGCGCGTCGGTCCCCGGCAGCAGTACCGCCTCGTCGAGCGTGACGACCTTGGCGCGGGAGGCCCTGGCGACCGTCACCGCCCACCGCCAGCCCTTGTAGCCGGGTTCCTTGCACTCGAAGTAGTGCGTGACGACCCGGTCCCCCTCGGAGACCCGGCCCACGTGCTCACCGACCTCCCCCGGCGCGGCCACTTCCTCGGCCGCCGCGCGCGCGAGATCTACCGCCTCGGCGCACAGACGGTCGGGGGCAGGGGTACGGGCAGTACGGCTTCGCGTCGTAGCAGCACTCACAGGTCTCGCTTCTCTCCATACGCCGTCTCACGAGTGCGCCAGCAGATCCATCGATTTCGGCCATAACGGTTGCGGGCGGAGCGGACCTGGGGGCCGCGTCGACGTCCGCACCCGTTGTGCCTGCCTCGGGCGCGCCTTCTGCTATCCATTCTGCGGGATCGCCGAGAGGCGCGCGGCCAAGGACAACCGCCGGGGGCGCGCTACGCACGCTACCCTCTCCGCAGCTCCCCGCCCACCTGCCCGTCCCAAACGACGGCGTATCCACTGCCGTATCCGGGTCGAGCGGTCGGAGGAATGCCCTGTCGGCAGGGTGCTCACTGACCCGACAGGGCGGCGAACCCCGCGCCCCGTACCGTTCTCGGTTCGTTACCGCAGTGGCTGGGGCACTATGACGGGGTGCCTTCCGCCAGGTCGCACGACGGGTCCGGCCCGCTCCGCAGGACGGGCCGGTCGATCGGTCATGCCCTGCACACGCCGTTCACCGGCACCGCGAAAGGCATCCGCAAGGCGACGCACGCCCACGGGGCCGGCGAGTCCGGACTCGGCAAGCTGATCGAGCTGCACGCCGTGAACGGCGCGGGCGACGTGATGGTCACGGTGGCGCTCGCGTCGACCGTGTTCTTCTCCGTGCCGACGGACGAGGCGCGCGGCCGCGTCGCCCTCTACCTCGCCGTGACGATGGCGCCGTTCACTCTCCTCGCCCCGGTCATCGGCCCGCTCCTGGACCGTCTGCCGCACGGCCGCCGCGCCGCGATGGCGGGCGCCATGCTGGCGCGTGCGGTGCTCGCGCTCACGATGTCGGGCGCGGTCGCCACGGGCGGCCTGGAGCTGTATCCGGCGGCACTGGGCGTGCTGGTCGCCTCGAAGGCGTACGGGGTCGTGCGCAGCGCGGTCGTGCCACGCCTGCTGCCACCCCGTTTCTCCCTGGTGAAGGCCAATTCCCGGGTCACCCTGGCCGGGCTTCTGGCCACGGGCGTGGCGGCGCCGATCGGGGCCGGGCTGCAGATCATCGGGGCGCCCTGGCCGCTCTACGGCGCGTGTCTGATCTTCACCGGCGGCACCGTTCTCGCGTTCACGCTGCCGCACAAGGTCGACTCGGCGAAGGGCGAACACCGCGCCCAGCTGGTCGAGCCGCACAGTCATCAGCCCTCCGTCCGCACCAGGCCCTCCGGGGTCAACGGGAAGAAGGGCAGGGCCAGGACCAACGGGGAGAAGGAGAAGCGGCCGGGGCTGCGGACCGTCGGGCCGTCCGTCCTGCACGGGCTCCAGGCCAACGCCGCGCACCGCGCGCTCTCCGGCTTCCTGATCTTCTTCCTGGCGTTCCTGCTGCGGGTGCACCCGCTCGCCGGGCAGAGCGCGGCCGTCTCGCTCGGCATCGTCGGTGTTGCGGCCGGGATCGGCAATGCCCTCGGCACGGCGATGGGCTCCTGGCTCCGGGCCCGCGGCCCGGAGGTGATCATCGCCTCGGTGCTGGGGCTGGCGCTCGGTGTCGCCGTCGTCGCCGCGGTCTTCTTCTCGACCGTGATGGTCGCCGCGCTCGGCGCGGTGGCGGGTTTCACCCAGGCACTGTCCAAGCTGTCGCTGGACGCGATGATCCAGCGCGACGTGCCCGAGGAGGTCCGCGCGTCGGCGTTCGCCCGGTCCGAGACACTGCTCCAGATGGCCTGGGTGGTCGGCGGCGGTATCGGCATCGTTCTCCCCCTCAACGGCGTACTGGGAATGTCGGTCGCCGCGGGGATCCTCGCCCTCGGTGCGGCAGCCTCCGTACGGGGTCTGCTGGGTGCGGCTCGCCGCGGCTCGCCGCACCCCCGCGTGGCGTGAGCGGGAGCGACCGATAGCCTTCGGGCCATGACCGTTGCGTTCTTCTCCGGTAAGGGCCGCCGAATCGGCGTCGCTCTTGGTGCCGTGTCCGCGGGACTCCTTGTCCTGTCCGCCTGCGACAAGCCGACGCCGCTCGCCACCGTGACGGTCGGCGACACCTCGGTGAGTGCCGAGGCAACCTGTTACAACGACGGCGACGCCATCAAGGAGTCGCTGGTCCAGGGCTGCCTCAACAACAAGAAGGCCGAGCACACCGTCAAGGTCGCGATGGACGACAAGGTCCGCTTCGGCGTCGAACCGGAGATCGCGGACAACGGCTGGACCCTCTTCATCAACGGCCAGCAGGCCGAGCAGGAGCCGTACAAGAAGACCTACCGGTCCATCCCGGGGAGCGCCTTCTTCTCCAGCCAGACCGGCGAGACCGCGAACAAGGCGCAGATCAGCATCGTGGAGACCACGGGCAAGAAGCTCACGGGCATCTGGCACTTCACCCTCGAGAAGACCAGCTGACCCCCTCCCGACCCGGGAGGACCCTCCCCGTGCGTGTGCTCGTCGTGACCGCTGTCCCGGTGGAACGGGACGCGGTCACGCGTGCGTTCACGGACAGACCGGAGGTGGTCCGGGCACCGGGCGCCGAGCTGCACCGCGCCGGCGGTGTCGATGTCCTCGCGGGCGGCGCCGGTCCGGCGTCCGCGGCCGCCGCAGCCGCGTTCGGGCTTGCCTCCGGGTCCTACGGCCTGGTGGTCTCCGCCGGTATCGGCGGCGGGTTCGCGCCCGGCGCCCCGGTCGGCTCCCTCGTCGTGGCGAGCGCGATCGTCGCCGCCGATCTGGGCGCCGAGACCCCCGACGGGTTCGTGCCCGTCACCGCCCTGGGCTTCGGCCGGGAACGGTTCGAGCCGCCGCCGGCCCTGGTACGTGACGTGGCCGCCGCGACCGGCGCGGTCACCGGCGACATCCTCACCGTCTCCACCGTGACCGGCAGCGCCGCCCGCGCCGCCGCACTCCGCGGCGCACATCCGGACGCCGTCGCCGAGGCCATGGAGGGCTTCGGGGTCGCCGAGGCAGCCGACCGGCTGCGCGTACCGGTGCTGGAGATCCGGGCCGTGTCGAATGCCGTCGGCCCGCGCGACCGGGACGCCTGGCGCATCGGCGACGCACTGGCCGCGCTCACCGCCGCGTTCGGGAAGCTCACTCCCGTACTGGAAGGTTGGACCCACCATGACCGACTCGACTGAGGACACCGCGAAGCCCGGCACCGCTGTGAAGATCGCCTTCTCGCCGTGCCCGAACGACACCTTCGTCTTCGACGCCTGGGCGCACGGCAGGGTCCCCGGCGCGCCCGCCCTCGATGTCACCTTCGCCGACATCGACATCACGAACGGCATGGCCGAGCGCGGCGAGCTGGACGTGCTGAAGGTGTCGTACGCGGTGCTGCCCTGGGTCCTGGAGGAGTACGCCCTGCTGCCCTGCGGCGGTGCGCTGGGCCGCGGCTGCGGGCCGCTCGTCCTGACGAAGGAGCCGGGTACGGATCTGACGGGGAAGACCGTCGCCGTTCCGAGCGAGCGCTCCACCGCGTATCTGCTGTTCCGGCTCTGGGCGGCGGATGTCGTGCCGGGCGATGTCGGCGAAATCGTCGTCATGCCGTTCGACGAGATCATGCCCGCCGTGCGGGACGGGAAGGTGGATGCCGGTCTCGTCATCCACGAGGCGCGTTTCACGTACCGGAACTACGGGCTGCACAGCCTCGCCGACATGGGCGAGCACTGGGAGGCGACGACCGGGCTGCCGATCCCGCTCGGCGCGATCATCGCCAAGCGGTCACTGGGCGCGGAGACGCTGAAGCTGCTGGCCGAGTCGATCCGCACGTCGGTACGGATGGCGTGGGACGACCCGGAGATGTCACGGCCGTACGTGCTGGAGCACGCCCAGGAGATGGACCCGGCCGTCGCCGACCAGCACATCGGGCTGTACGTGAACGAGTTCACCGCCGACCTCGGCGAGAACGGCTATGCGGCGATCCGCGGGCTCCTCACGCGCGCGGCGGCCGAGGGGCTGGTGCCGCCCCTCGGCCCGGATGCTCTGCCGTTCGCCTGAGTCCGGCCGTAACGGGTTACGGCCGGACGCCCGCTGACGAAAGATCCCGAGGGCCTCTCGTTTGGATCAGGCCGGGCTCGCGGGGCCCGGCATGATCCGGCCTGATCCAAACGAAAGACCCTAGACGTCGAGCTGGTCGGCGACCGCGCGCAGCAGGCCGCCGATCTGCCTGCCGGCCGCCTTGTCGGGGTAGCGGCCCCGCTCCAGCATCGGCGTGATGTTCTCCAGCAGCGTCGTCAGGTCCTGCACGATCGATGCGAGCTCGTCCGGCTTGCGGCGCTGGGCGGCGGCGACGGACGGGGTCGGGTCGAGGATCGCCACCGAGAGCGCCTGGTCTCCGCGCTGACCTGCGACGACACCGAATTCGACGCGCTGGCCGGGCTTGAGGGCGTCGACTCCGTCAGGGAGCACCGACGAGTGCACGAACACGTCGCCACCGTCGTCGCGGGAAAGGAAGCCGAAGCCCTTCTCGCTGTTGAACCATTTGACCTTGCCAGTCGGCAAAGCACGCACCCCATCTCAACCCGTAAGCCGGAACCAAGCCTCAGCAGGTCAGGCCGTCCAGTGGTCGTGCTCCCCTGCTGGCAGAAGCCTCCACAGGTGCAGTACCCCTCGTCAAGCCTGGTCATCCGGACTCTGTCCAGAAACGGCGCACTCCGGGTGAAGGAATGGTTGCTCCGGGGCGGGAACTACCCTGACGGGGTGAGTACTCCTCCCTCTGGCGCAGGTGACCGGCTTGTCCGCGTCGGCGCGATCGTTTTCTTCATCGGGGCACTGGCCACACTGGTCACGGTGGCTCCGCTGTTCCTCGGGACCGACCCGTTCCCGCCCTTCGCGTATGCCTTGTGCATGCTGATGGGCGTGGGGTTCCTGATCGCCGCGGCGGGCGTGGTGCGGTCGGCATGGGTGGGGTCCCCCAAGCGGACCGCGCGCTGACGGGGACGGACGCCGGTTACGCCGGTTCCGGGTAGGTGCGCAGCCACGCCGGGAACCGCGTGAGGTCCGGGAGGACGACGTCCGCGCCCGCCTCCCGCAGTTCGTCCGCGTCGCACGGGCCCGTCGTGACCCCGACCGACAGGGCATCGGCGGTACGGGCACCGCGCACGTCCCCGGTGTGGTCGCCGACGTACACCTGCGCGCCGTGCTCGCGCAGCGCATCCCCCTTGCGCTCCGCCCACAGGCTGCCTATGACCTCGTCGGGTTCGATTCCCACGTGTGCCAGGTGGAGCTTGGCGTTCGGCGTGTGCTTCGCGGTGACGACGATCGTCCGGCCGCCCCGCGCGCGGATCGCGGCGACGGATTCCCGGGCGCCGGGCAGGGCGGGGCTCGGCGTGATCGCGTACGTGGGATAGATCTCCCGGTACCGGTCGGCCGCGGCGGCCACGGCGTGCGCCGGGTACCAGTTCGCGAGCTCGTGCTCCACGGGCGGTCCGAGCCTGCTGACGACCAGGTCGAGATCGATCGGCGTCCCCGTCTCGGCGGACAGCGCCCGGTAGGTGGCCTTGATGCCCGGCCGGGAGTCGATGAGCGTCATATCGAGGTCGAAGCCGACCGTCAGGGGGTGCGGAGCCATGCTGCCCATTGTGCCGAGGTCACGGCCTCCTTCCGCCCCACAGGCCCCTCCCACCCCTCGGACTCCGGCGGGCTCCACTTAGACTTAGCCAAGCCTTACCTATCCACGCCTCCCAGCTTGCCGATTGGGTCCGATGTCAGCCGCCGCACCTCGCCGCCACAGACGCGCTCTCGCGACGGCGGCGGCCGTCGTGGCGCTGCTGGTGGCCGTCCTGCTCAGCCTGGCCGTGGGGGCGCGGTCCATCGCACCGTCCGCGGTGCTCGACGCCCTGCTGCACGGCGGGCACTCCGACGCCGCCGAAGTGATCCGGCAGATGCGGGTGCCGCGCACCCTGATCGGACTGATGGTCGGTGCGGCGCTGGCCCTCGCGGGCACGGTGCTCCAGGGCATCGCCCGGAACCCCATCGCCGACCCGGGAATCCTCGGCATCAGCCAGGGTGCGTCCGTGGGCGTGGTGCTGGCCATCGCGTTCGCGGGGATCCACACGCTGACGGGGTACGTCTGGTTCGCGTTCGCCGGGGCTGCGATCGCCTCGGTGGCCGGGTACGTGATCGCGTCGCGCGGACGCGGCGGAGCGACGCCCGTGAAGCTCGCGCTGGGCGGCGCCGCGATCAATGCGCTGCTGGTGTCGGTGACGATGGCGGTGCTGACGACGAAGGCGTCCGCGCTCGACGAGTTCCGCTTCTGGCAGGTCGGTTCGATCGCCGGGCGCGAGGCTGCGGTGGCGCAGCAGATCTGGCCTTTCCTGCTGGTCGGCACGGTGCTCGTGCTGTCGGTGGCACGAGGTCTGGACGCACTGGCGCTCGGCGAGGACATGGCGAAGGGGCTGGGGCAGAAAGTCGCGACGGTACGCATCGTCGGCGGCATCGGGGCCACGGTGCTGACCGGCGTCGGGGTCGCTGCGGCCGGACCGATCGCGTTCATCGGGCTGGCCGTCCCGCACATCGCCCGTGCGATCGTCGGCAGCGACCACCGGTGGGTGCTGCCGATGGCGGCGCTGATCGGGCCCGTGATGCTGCTCGTCTCCGACGTCGTGGGCCGCATCGTCTTCCCGCCGGGCGAGGTCCCGGCGGGTGTGATGACGGCGCTGATCGGGGTGCCGTTCCTGGTCACACTGGTACGTCGGAAGGCGGTCCCGGCATGAGCGGCACCCTGACCCGGAGCCGGGTCCGGCCCGCCGGGTACAGCGTCGTACGGATCGGGACGCGCGGGCGGTTCCTGCTGCACCGGCGCGCGGCGGTCGCGGCGGCGGCCCTCGTCGTGCTGCTGGCGGTCGTCTGTGTCGCGTACCTCTGTGTCGGCGAGAGCTTCGTCGCGCCCGCCGAGGTCGTGAAGGTGATCCTCGGGCAGCCGTCGCAGAACGAACTGGTCGTCGGGACACTGCGGCTGCCCCGCATGGTCGTCGGACTGCTGATCGGCGCGGCCTTCGGCATCGCCGGGGCGCTGATCCAGACGGTCGCCCGCAATCCGCTGGCCAGCCCCGACATCATCGGCATCAGCCAGGGCGCGGGCGCGCTCACGGTCGGCGCGATGACCTTCGGCATCACCTCGTACACCGTTCTGCCGTATCTGTCGGTCGTCGGCGGGATCGCGGCGGCGGCGCTCGTGTACGTCTTCGCGTGGCGCGGCGGGCTGCACGCCACCCGGTTCGTCCTCATCGGCATCGGCTTCGCCATCGCGCTGCGGTCCGTCACCACACTGTTCCTGACGAAGGGCGACTATCTGGTCGCCCAGCAGGCCCAGATCTGGATGACGGGCTCACTGAACGGCCGCGGCTGGAACGAGGTCGCGCCGATCGGCTGGACGCTGCTGGTCCTGACCCCGGCCGTGCTGTGGGCGGCCCGCGCCCAGCGGACCGTGTCCCTGGACGACGACACGGCAACAGCGCTCGGGGTACGGCTGGGGAGAGTACGGCTGGGGCTCGTCGCGCTCGGTGTGGTGCTGGCCTCCGTGGCGACGGGAACGGCCGGGCCGGTCGACTTCGTGGCGCTGCTCGCCCCGCAGATCGCCCGCCGCATGACGCGGACCGCGCAGATCCCGCTGCTCTGCTCGGCGCTGCTCGGCGCGGTGATCGTCGTCTTCGCCGACCTGCTGGCGCGCAAGCTCTTCTCGCCCACCGAGCTGCCGGTGGGCGTACTGACGGCGGCGGTCGGCGCCCCGTATCTGATCTGGCTGATCATCCGCGGTCACGGTGGTCGTAGTGGAGGCACAGCATGAGCTCGACCCGTACGTCCGACGCCGTCGCCCAGGCGACGACCGGCCGGCTCACCGCACGCGGGCTGACCCTCGCGTACGAGGACCGCACGGTCGTGCACGAGCTGGACCTCACCGTGCCGGACGGCCGGGTGACGGTCATCGTCGGCCCGAACGCGTGCGGCAAGTCGACGACCCTGCGGGCGCTCGGCCGACTCCTCAAGCCGCGCGGCGGAGCCGTACTCCTCGACGGTACGGAGCTGTCCCGGATCCCCACCAAGAAGATCGCCCAGTCGATCGGGCTGCTGCCGCAGACCCCGGTCGCGCCCGAGGCGATCACCGTCTCCGACCTCGTCGCCCGCGGCCGCCAGCCGCACCAGCACTGGTGGCAGCAGTGGTCGGACGAGGACGAGCGGGCGGTGAGCGACGCGATGGAGCGTACGGACATCACGGCGCTCGGCGACCGGTCGGTGGACGAACTCTCCGGCGGTCAGCGGCAGCGGGTCTGGATCGCGATGGCGCTGGCCCAGGAGACGGCTCTGCTGCTGCTCGACGAGCCGACGACCTACCTCGACATCGCGCACCAGGTGGAGGTCCTCGACCTGGTGCGGCAGCTCGCCGCCCCGGCGGCGGACGGCACCCCGGGCCGCACGGTCGTCACCGTGCTCCACGACCTGAACCAGGCCGCGCGGTACGCCGACCACCTGGTCGCGATGAAGGCGGGCCGGATCGTCGCCGAGGGCCGCCCCGAGGACATCGTCACGGCAGACCTCGTACGCCAGGTCTTCGGCCTGGAGGCAGTGATCGTCCCGGACCCGGTGACGGGCTCGCCGCTGATCGTGCCGGGGGCCCCGTGGTCCCACCCCGGTCCGGGGTGACCGGCCCCGCCCCGGACCGGGGCACCGCACCCCACCCCCGCCTACCCAGCCCGCTTCCCCGCCCGCCACACCAGGAACACCGCCGACGCCACCGCAGCCGCCCGCACCACCACCGGCCACATCCCGCTCAGCGCATCCCCCATCCCGTCCTCCGGGATCGGCTCGTCCCAGCGCCCGTCCATCCGCCCCCACAGCCAGACCAGGCCACCCGCCACGGCCGCTCCGGGCAGTCCCATCGCGGCCAGCTTCGCCTCCGCACGGGAGAGCGTGCGCGAGCTGTACGCGATCAGCCAGCCGCCCGCGAGTACCAGCAGGGATCCCGTCACCGCACCGGCGACCAGCAACCCGGCAGCGAGCAGCAGCAGCGGGTGGGCGAACCGGAACCCCGCCCTCTCCCGTCTCTCCCGTGGCGCACGCCGCCGGATCCGCGGCCGCCACCGCCCCCGCGCGCCCTCGCGCCCGCCGTCCTCACCGGAACCGTTCTCGTGGCCCTCCGTCTCGCCCTCGGCAGCCGCTTCCGCTTCCTCCGCGGGCGACGGCGGTTTCAGAAGGTCCGGGATCTCCACCCCACCGGTGAACCCCGGCACCCGCACCCCGTCCCCGAACGGCCCCGGCTCGATACGCCACCAGTCGGGTTCGCTCCCGGACGCTCCGAGCTCATCCGTCCCCGCCATGTGCGGCGGCGACGGCCCGTCCCCCCTCGAAGCAGCAGAAGCCGCGGAGGCCCCGGAATCCTCAGGCGCTTCACGCGCCCCAGGCACCCCACCGGCCCCCCGGTTCCCCTCCGACGCGCCCTTGCGCAAAGTCTCTTTCCGGAAGGTTCCTCTCCGCGGCCGTGGGATCCCCCGCGGCTCCGGATCGCCGGGTTCCCCGCCCGCCGCCGCCCCCGGCAGCATCACGGTCCCGTCCCCCGACCTCGCCGCCGCGGCCACCAGTTCGTCCGGTGTGCCGAGCTTCCCGATGATGCGCCGCACCGCCGCCGGCGTGTCCGTGCCTTGGCTTCCGCGCTGCCGGTCGATCTCGGTGCGCAGTGCCGCCACGAGCCGCATCCGGGCGCCCGAGGACAGCTGTTGCTGCTGGGCCAGGTCTCCGACCCGGCTCAGATAGTCGTAGACGAGCTGGTCGCTCTCGATCCCCACGCGATGCTTCCCCTCGGTTCCCCTCCGGCCGCCCTGCACCGACGGTAGCGCCCTCGGGCCTGTCCGGAGCGACTACCGTGGGACGGATGGGGATGACCACACCACCGCGGACGCTCGCCGAAGCGCTGCGCGCCCGGGACGACGAGTCGCTGGCCGGGCTGCTGCGTGCCCGTCCCGACCTCCTGTCTCCCGTGCCGAACGACATCACCCAGCTGGCGACGAGAGCCGGCACCCGTGCCTCTGTCGTGCGCGCGCTGGAGCACCTCGACCGATTCGCCCTGCAGACCGCGGAGGCGCTCGCGGTCGCACCCGAGCCGGCCTCGTACGACACCCTTCTCGCCCTTCTCACGGGCGACGGCCGGGACGACGGCGCGCTGCGCGACGACGCGGGTGCGGCGATCCGGGACGCGGCGCCCGGAGCCGTCGCGACCTTGCGCGAACAGGCCCTGCTCTGGGGCGAGGACGACCGGCTGCGGCTGGTCCGTACCGCGCGCGAACTCCTCGCACCGTCCCCGCAGCACCCCTCCCCCACCGGTCTCGGGCCGACCGTCGCCGAGGCCACGGCCGGCATGTCGCCGGGCCGGCTGCAGGAGATCCTGGCGGCGGCCGGGCTGCCCGCCACGCACGACCCGGTCTCCGCCGTGGCCGCGCTGGCCGCGCTGTTCACCGACCGGACCAGGATGGGCGAGCTGCTGGACACCGCGCCGATGGAGGCGCTCGCCGTACTGGACCGGCTGGTGTGGGGTCCGCCGTACGGGGAAGTGACCCCGAACCCGACCCCGCCCGTGAAGTGGCTGCGCGACCGCGGGCTGTTGCTGCCCGTGTCGACGCGCACCGTCGTCCTGCCGCGCGAGGCGGCGCTGCATCTGCGGGCCGGGCGCGCCCACCGCGTACCGGAGCCGCTGCCGCCCGCCGTCGTGGCCGCCGCGGCCCGCGATCCCCAGTCTGTGGACAGTGCGGCCGCAGGCCAGGCGTACCTGGCGGTGTCCACCGTCGAGGAACTCCTGACGAGCTGGAACGGCGGCGGCCCCGCCATGCTCCGGGCCGGCGGCCTCAGCGTCCGCGAGCTGAAGCGGACCGCGTCCGTCCTCGACGTGTCCGAGCCGATCGCCGCGTTCTGGCTCGAACTCGCCTACGCGGCCGGGCTGCTGGCCTCCGACGGCGAGGCCGACGAGCGGTACGCGCCGACGCCCGCATACGACGACTGGACCGAACTCCCCGCCCAGGACCGCTGGGTGCGCCTCGCGACCGCCTGGCTCTCCGCCACCCGCACCGCCGGTCTGGTCGGCGGCCAGGACGCCAAGGGCCGGGCCCTGTCCGCGCTCGGCCCCGAACTGGACCGCTCGGCCGCATCCGAGGTACGCCACCGCATCCTGGCCCTGCTCGCCTCCCTGGACCCCGGCACCGCCCCGGACCCGGAGACGCTGCTCGCCCGGCTCCGCTGGGAACGGCCGCTGCGCGGCGCCTCCACGTCCGCCGGGGACACCACCGACCTCCGGTCCCGGATCGCCCTGTGGACACTGAACGAGTCCGAACTCCTCGGCATCACCGGCCGCGGCGCACTCTCCTCCCAGTCCCGCGCCCTGCTCGACTCCGGGCCCGCCGAGGCGGCCGCGCTGCTCGCCCCGCTCATCCCGGAGCCTCTCGACCACGTCCTGCTGCAGGCCGACCTGACGGCCGTCGCGCCCGGCCCGCTGGAGCGCCCCCTCGCGGACACGCTGTCCGTCCTCGCGGACATCGAGTCGAAGGGCGGCGCGACCGTCTACCGGTTCACGCCCGGCTCCGTACGCCGCGCGCTGGACGCCGGACAGTCCGCGGCCGATCTGCACGCGTTCCTCGCCACGCACAGCCGTACGCCGGTCCCGCAGCCGCTCAGCTACCTCATCGACGACGTCGCCCGCCGCCACGGCCATCTGCGGATCGGCGCCGCGTCCGCGTACGTGCGCTGCGACGACGAGGCCGTACTCAACGAGATCCTCGCCGACAAACGCTCGGCCACCCTGCGCCTGCGCCGCCTCGCCCCGACGGCGCTGGCCGCCCAGACCGACCCGGCGTCCCTGCTCGAAGGGCTGCGCGAGATGGGGTATGCGCCCGCCGCCGAGTCCGCCGAGGGCGATGTCCTGATCACCCGCGCGGGCACCCGCCGCACCCCTCCCCGTACACCCCCCGTGCCGGTCCCCGAGGGCCCGCCGCTCCCCGACGGAACGCTGCTGGGCGCGGCGGTACGGGCGATCCGCGCCGGGGACACGGCCGCCACCGTCGTCCGCAAGGACACCTCCCGGGCACCTGCGGACCCGGCCGGTTCACTGCCTCGTACGACCTCCGCCGAGACTCTCGCGACCGTCCAGGCGGCGGCCATGACGGGCTCGGCGATCTGGATCGGCTACGTCAATGCGGACGGCGCTGCCAGCCAGCGCGTCATCGCGCCGGTGCGGGTCGAGGGCGGCTTCGTGACGGCGTACGACCACACGGCGGACGAGATCCGCACGTACCCGCTGCACCGGGTCACGGGCGTCGCGGAACTGGCCGACTCCGAAGACGCCTGACAGGGTTGTCCCGTAATCCCTGGCGGATCAGCGCGCGGCGTCGGACGCGGTGCCTCGCAAGGCGGAGGGGCGTCCGCATACTGGATGTATTCGGACGTTCCGGCAACGCGGCAAGGTGCCGTAGCTGTCGTCGTGCGCCCGTCAGGGCTTACAGGACAGCCCTTGGTTCAGCGAGACGAGCCACCGCCAGCGAGGCTGCTCGGTGACCACGGCGGCCGCCGCGAGCAGCGTCACCGGAACGGCCGCCCACACCGGCCACAGCAGCCACGACGAGACGACGGCAGCGCCCAGCTCGGCCAGCACCATCAGGATCGTGGCCCAGCCCGGCACGGCGACGATCACACTGTTCTTGTCGCCCGGGGTGGACAGAACGGCCGGCAGGCCGATCAGCGCCACCAGCGACAGCGCGGCGAGCAGCCACGAGTGGCCGGCCAGCACCCAGGGGGTGGTCACCCAGGCGACGAGTTCGGTGGAGAAGCGCAGCACGGACGGTATGCGGTCGTCCGGACGCGCGGAAGCGGTTCGTTCCGGGGGCGTTTCCCCGGCAGCGGCGTCAGTCACGCACAGACCATGACACGTCCCCCGCGCACGGCGGGCGGATGGCCGAACGTCCCGCCGGCCGACACCGACGCACCACCGGCCCCGCATGCGGCACACTGGACGTTTGGCCGCACGGGCGGCCACCCCCGCAGAAAGGGCCGAGACGCGTGACCGGACCTCTCATCGTCCAGAGCGACAAAACACTGCTCCTGGAAGTCGACCACGAGCAGGCCGACGCCTGCCGTCGGGCGATCGCCCCGTTCGCGGAGCTGGAGCGTGCGCCCGAGCACATCCACACCTACCGGCTGACGCCGCTCGGACTGTGGAACGCGCGCGCCGCCGGGCACGACGCCGAGCAGGTCGTCGACGCCCTCGTGCAGTACTCCCGCTACCCGGTGCCGCACGCGCTGCTCGTCGACATCGCCGAGACGATGGCCCGGTACGGCCGCCTCACGCTCTCCAAGAACCCGGTCCACGGGCTGGTCCTGACCTCCACCGACCGGCCGGTGCTGGAGGAGATCCTCCGGTCGAAGAAGGTCCAGCCGCTGGTCGGGGCGCGGATCGACCCGGACACCGTGGCGGTGCACCCGTCCGAGCGCGGGCAGATCAAGCAGACGCTGCTGAAGCTGGGCTGGCCCGCCGAGGACCTTGCCGGGTACGTGGACGGCGAGGCCCACCCGATCGAGCTGGCCGAGGACGGCTGGGCGCTGCGTCCGTACCAGAAGCAGGCCGTCGAAGGGTTCTGGCACGGCGGCTCCGGGGTGGTCGTACTGCCGTGTGGTGCGGGGAAGACGCTGGTCGGGGCCGGTGCGATGGCGGAGGCCAAGGCGACCACGCTGATTCTGGTGACGAACACCGTCTCGGCCCGGCAGTGGAAGCACGAGCTGGTGAAGCGGACGTCGCTGACCGAGGACGAGATCGGCGAGTACAGCGGTGCGCGCAAGGAGATCCGGCCGGTCACCATCGCCACCTACCAGGTGCTGACGACCCGCCGTAAGGGCATCTACCCGCACCTGGAGCTGTTCGACTCCCGCGACTGGGGTCTGGTGATCTACGACGAGGTGCATCTGCTGCCCGCGCCGGTCTTCAAGTTCACCGCCAACCTGCAGGCGCGCCGGCGGCTCGGTCTCACCGCGACGCTCGTCCGGGAGGACGGGCGCGAGTCGGACGTCTTCTCGCTGATCGGTCCCAAGCGGTTCGACGCTCCGTGGAAGGAGATCGAGGCGCAGGGCTACATCGCGCCCGCCGACTGTGTCGAAGTGCGGGTCAATCTGACGGACTCGGAGCGGCTGGCGTACGCGACCGCCGAGGCGGAGGAGAAGTACCGGTTCTGCGCGACGACCGCGACGAAGCGGAAGGTGACGGAGGCGCTGGTGCGCAAGCACCGGGGCGAGCAGACTCTCGTCATCGGGCAGTACATCGACCAGCTCGACGAGCTGGGTGAGCATCTGGGCGCCCCGGTTATCAAGGGCGAGACGAGCAACGCGCAGCGCGAGAAGCTCTTCGACGCGTTCCGTGAGGGCGAGCTCAACGTCCTTGTCGTGTCGAAGGTCGCGAACTTCTCGATCGACCTGCCGGAGGCGACCGTCGCCATTCAGGTGTCGGGCACATTCGGCTCACGGCAGGAGGAGGCGCAGCGGCTCGGCCGGGTGCTGCGGCCGAAGGCGGACGGGCACGAGGCCCGGTTCTACTCGGTGGTCGCCCGCGACACGATCGACCAGGACTTCGCGGCGCACCGCCAGCGGTTCCTGGCCGAGCAGGGGTACGCGTACCGGATCGTGGACGCGGACGAGCTGCTGACGGACAACTGAACCGAGCGGTCCCGCCCGGTCAGCCGTGCCGCACTCAGTGTTCGCGGCGCGCTCGGTGGTCGTGCTGTTCTCGGTGGTCGCGGCGGAGGACGCCCGCCTCCTCCGCGTACTCGCCGAGGACCGCCACGCCGAACGCGGCGCGTGCGAAGACCTTGACGGCGCGCACGGCGTCGCCGACGTGGTGGGTGGGCGGGTGACCGGTGGCCGCGGTCGCGCCGTGCGCGGGGCCGGTCCCGTGTGGATTCAGACTGACGGTGCTCATGTAATCCATGGTCCTGCGCCCGTTCCGCAAAGGCATCGGCTCGCGGGCGGAATCCCGGTGGGCTTCGCACAGGTCTCCGGTCGCATGCCGTCCCCTACGGGGTGGGCCAAGGGGTGGACGAGGGGCGGCCCCCGCAGCCCAATTCATTCGACCCCGCCGGTCGCGGTCGATACAATCGCCGGTCTGCCCGCCTCCCGCACCGTGGTACCGGCTCTTCGCCGGCAGCCGGGGGAGCGCCGCCGACCGGACGGAAACCGGCCGACAGCCGCACGCGCACCAGCGTGCACACCCCGTGATCGATCCCCGAGCGGACCGCATCGCCCCCGGCACGTGGCCGGGTGCGAGCTGCGGTCCGCCGTCCTGCGTCAAAAGCCGGAGGCAGCACCGTGCCCGCGCACGAACACGAAGCCATCACGACCACCACCGATGCGCTGGCCCGCGAGCGCGCCCATCTCACCGCGTCCCGCGCCGCGCTGCGGGCCATGCGCGAGGACGCGCAGGCCCTCGACATCCGCGATGTCACCGCGAACTGGGTGAACGCCGCCGTCCTGCAGGCCCAGATCGACGTACGCATCAAGGCGCTCGCCGATCTGTCGCACACCCCGCTCTTCTTCGGCCGCCTCGACTATCTGCACCGGGTCGGTGCGGATCAGGCCGAGGGCGCATCGGGAGGGGCGGCGCGAAGCGCCTCGGCCAAGGGTGGTGGTGGGCGACGGGAGGGCGAGCAGTTCTACATCGGGCGCCGCCACGTCCATGACGCCCACGGCGACCCGATGGTCATCGACTGGCGTGCGCCCGTCTCGCAGCCGTTCTACCGGGCTTCGAAGAAGGACCCCCAGGACGTCGGACAGCGGCGCCGTTTCGGCTACACCGGTGGCGAACTGACCGCGTACGAGGACGAGCACCTCACCGACCCCACCGAGGCCGCACAGACCAGCAAGCTGCTCCAGGCGGAGATCGAGCGGCCGCGCGTGGGTCCGATGCGCGACATCGTGGCGACGATCCAGCCGGAGCAGGACGAGATCGTCCGTAGCGGGCTGGGCGGGACGGTCTGCGTCCAGGGAGGCCCCGGTACGGGTAAGACTGCCGTCGGTCTGCACCGTGTCGCCTATCTGCTGTACGCGCACCGTGAGCGCCTCGCCCGTACCGGCACACTGGTGATCGGGCCGAACCGGTCGTTCCTGCACTACATCGAGCAGGTGCTCCCGGCCCTCGGTGAGCTGGAGGTGAAGCAGGCGACCGTCGACGATCTGGTGGCGGCACATGTCGAGGTGCGGGGATCGGACGCGGCGGAGGCGGCCGTCGTCAAGGGTGACGCCCGGATGGCGGAGGTGCTGCGGCGGGCGATCCGTTCGCATGTGACGCTGCCGACGGAGCCGGTGATGGTGGTGCGCGGTTCGCGGCGGTGGCGGGTGCCCGCGTACGAACTGGAGGAGATGGTCACCGAGTTGCTGGCCCGCGACATGCGGTACGGCGCGGCGCACGAGGCGCTCCCGCAGCGGATCGCGCACGCCGTTCTCGTCCGGATGGAGGAGGCCGGCGAGGCGCCCGACGACCGGGTGCAGAACGCGGTGGCCCGTACTCCGGCGGTGAAGGCTGCCGTGAAGGCGATCTGGCCCGCGGTCGATCCGGCAAAGCTGGTGCTGCGGCTGCTCTGCGACCCGGAGTTCCTGGCCGCGCACGCGGACGGGCTGCTCACCGGGGACGAGCAGAAGACGATCCTGTGGACGAAGCCGGCCCGCAGCGTGAAGTCGGCGAAGTGGTCGGCGGCGGACGCGGTGCTGATCGACGAGGCGAGCGATCTGGTGGCACGTACGCACTCGCTCGGCCATGTCGTCCTCGACGAGGCGCAGGACCTGTCGCCGATGCAGTACCGGGCGGTGGGACGGCGGTGCACGACGGGTTCGGCGACGGTGCTCGGCGACCTGGCGCAGGGGACGACGCCGTGGTCGACGGAGAGCTGGGCGCAGGCGCTGCACCACCTGGGCAAGGGGGACGCCGTGGTGGAGGAGCTGACGGCGGGCTTCCGTGTGCCGAGGGAGGTCATCGCATACGCGTCACGGCTGCTGCCGGTGATCTCGCCGGGACTTGCGGCGGTGGAGTCGGTGCGTGAGTCGCCGGGTTCGCTGGCGGTACGCGAGGTTCCTGACGCGGCCGGACTGGACGCGGCGGTGGTCGCGGCCTGCGAGGAGTCGCTGGCGCAGGAGGGATCGATCGGGCTGATCGCGGCGGACGCGCGGATCCCGGCACTGGCCCAGGCGCTGACGGCGGCGGGTCACGGGTATCTGTCGCCGGGCGAGGAGACGACGGCCGAGTCGCGGCTGACGCTGGTCCCGGCGTCGCTGGCGAAGGGCCTGGAGTACGACTACGTGGTGCTGGACGAGCCGGCGGCGGTGGTCGACGGCGAACCGGACGAACGCACGGGTCTGCGCCGGCTGTACGTGGCGCTGACCCGTGCGGTGTCGGGGCTGACGGTGGTGCATGCGGCGGGGCTGCCGGAGGTGCTCGGGGGCTGAGCGGCGGTTACCGGGGTCGCCCGGTGGCCACTTTGTTCTCAATCTCCCCCATGGCCTTAAGGGCATGGGGGGACCCCCTCGACGGGCTGGGAGATCAAGCCCGTCCGGCGTTTGAGGACGGAACCGGTCACCCGGTGAGCCCGAACCCGGACGGCCCCGGCACCCGCACCCACCCCCCTACGCGTCGAGCCGCGCCCGCCACTCCCGTACCGCTGCCGCGTCCACCGGCGCGTCCCAGCCCCTCGGGCGGGCCGCGCCCCCGATGTGCACCGCGTCGATGCCCGCGGCCAGCAGCTGGGGCAGGTGTTCGAGCCGGAGCCCGCCTCCCACCAGGATCTGCGGCTCGTACCCGGGCTCGCCCTTGCGGGCCGCCTCGGCGAGCAGCGTCGGGATGCCGTCGTCGACGCCGCGCGCCGATCCCGCCGTGAGGTACGTGTCGAGGCCCGGCAGGCCCGCCAGCTGTTTGCGCAGGGTGTCCCGGTCGGCGGCGCGGTCGATCGCGCGGTGGAACGTCCAGCGGCAGCCGTCCAGCACGGCGACGAGCCGTTCGACGGCGACGAGGTCCGCGTGACCCCTCGCGTCCAGGAAGCCGAGGACGAATTCATCGGCGCCCTCGGCCCGCAGCTCGCGCGCCTTGCGTACGAGCACGTCGATGTCACGGGCCGCGAATCCGTCCGCCACCCTGAGCATCACGCGCAGCGGAAGGTCGACCGCGGCGCGGATCTCCGCGAAGGTCGCACAGGACGGGGTCAGGCCGTCCGACTCCATGTCGGTGACCAGCTCCAGCCGGTCTGCGCCACCCGCCTGGGCAGCGACCGCGTCCTCCGCGTCGAGAGCGATCACCTCCAGGACTGCACGGTTGCTCATGGGACCCCATTCCTCGAGTAAGCAGCTACAGGTCTAGTCCAATGGCCAGCCTACGGGCCGGTCGCGCGAAGGCGAAGCCCCGGCGCGAACGCGAAGATACGCGAGGTCGGAGCGGCACCCGGCAACCGGACGCGCATGATCCATCTCTCGAATCCGGATCCACCCTTGCGCTTCATAGGGGAGGGGGGTATACATGGATCAGGATTAGATACCCCCTAGGGGTATGCAGCATCCGTCAACGCCTGGGAGGAAACCGTGTCCGCGCATACCGCCGCAACCGGCATCGGCACCGACACCACCGCAGAGGTCGAGCTCGCCATCGGCGGCATGACCTGCGCATCGTGCGCGGCCCGCATCGAGAAGAAGCTGAACCGGATGGACGGCGTCACCGCCACCGTCAACTACGCCACCGAGAAGGCCAAGGTCAGCTACCGGGGCGAGGACATCTCCGTACAGGACCTGATCGCCACGGTCGAGAAGACCGGCTACACCGCACAGGAGCCCGCACCCCCGGCACCTGCCGGGGAAGGCGCCCCGTCAGGAACCGAAGCGGAAGCCGATGGGCTCCGTCCGCTGCGGCAGCGGCTGCTGACCGCCGTGGTGCTTGCCGTCCCGGTGATCGCGATGGCGATGATTCCGGCGCTCCAGTTCGACTACTGGCAGTGGCTGTCACTGACCCTGACGGCCCCGGTCGTCACGTATGCCGCCTGGCCGTTCCACCGCGCCGCCTGGACCAATGCCCGGCACGGTGCGGCGACGATGGACACGCTGATCTCGCTCGGTACGTCGGCCGCGTTCCTGTGGTCGCTGTGGGCGCTGTTCTTCGGCACGGCGGGGATGACGGGCATGACGCACCCCTTCGAGCTGACCATCGGCCGCAGTGACGGCGCCGGGAACATCTATCTGGAGGCGGCGGCCGGCGTCACCGCGTTCATCCTGGCCGGGCGCTATTTCGAGGCCCGTTCCAAGCGGAAGGCGGGCGCCGCGCTCAAGGCGCTGCTGGAGCTGGGCGCCAAGGAGGTCACCGTGGTGCGGGGCGGCCGCGAGGTGACCGTCCCGACGGCGGAACTGCAGGTCGGTGACCGGTTCCTGGTCCGCCCCGGCGAGAAGATCGCCACCGACGGCACAGTCGTCGAGGGCGCCTCGGCGGTGGACGCGTCGATGCTCACCGGCGAGTCCGTGCCGGTCGAGGTCGGTGTCGGGGACTCCGTCACCGGTGCCACGCTCAACGCGGGCGGCCGGCTCGTCGTCGAGGCGACACGGATCGGCGCCGACACGCAGCTGGCGCGGATGACGAAGCTCGTCGAGGACGCGCAGAACGGCAAGGCGGCGGCGCAGCGGCTGGCCGACAGGATCTCCGCGGTGTTCGTGCCCGTGGTCATCGCGCTCGCGCTCGGCACGCTGGGGTTCTGGCTGGGCAACGGGGCGGGTCTGACGGCCGCGTTCACGGCCGCCGTCGCCGTACTGATCATCGCCTGCCCGTGCGCGCTGGGCCTCGCCACTCCGACCGCTCTCATGGTGGGGACCGGGCGCGGCGCGCAGCTCGGCATCCTGATCAAGGGCCCGGAGGTCCTGGAGACCACGCGTCGCGTCGACACGATCGTCCTGGACAAGACCGGCACGGTCACCACCGGCCGGATGACGCTGCTGGACATCCACGTGGCGGCGGGCACCGACGTGTCGCAGGTACTGCGGCTGGCGGGCGCCCTGGAGCACGCCTCCGAGCACCCGATCGCCCAGGCGGTCGCCGCCGGTGCGGTCGAGCGGACCGGCGCGGCGCTCCCCGTCCCGGAGGACTTCGTCAACGTCGCGGGGCTCGGCGTGCAGGGCGTCGTCGAGGGGCACGCGGTCCTCGTCGGCCGGGAGCAGCTGCTCGCCGAGTGGGAGATCCATCTGCCGGTGGAGCTGGCCCGGAAGAAGGCGGCCGCCGAGGCGGCGGGCCGGACGGCCGTCGCGGTCGCCTGGGACGGCGGGGCGCGGGCGGTCCTGGAGGTCGCCGACGCGGTGAAGGACACCAGCGCGGAGGCGATCGCGCGGCTGCGGTCACTGGGGCTGACGCCGATCCTCCTCACCGGGGACAACCGGGCGGTCGCGGAGTCGGTCGCGGCGGAGGTCGGGATCGGCCGGGACGACGTGTACGCCGAGGTCATGCCCGAGGACAAGGTCGACGTCGTCAAGCGGCTGCAGGCGGAGGGCCGTTCGGTCGCGATGGTCGGCGACGGCGTCAACGACGCGGCGGCGCTGGCCCAGGCGGACCTGGGGCTGGCGATGGGCACGGGCACGGACGCGGCGATCGAGGCCGGTGACCTGACGCTGGTCCGCGGGGACCTGCGGGCCGCGGCGGACGCGATCCGGCTGTCGCGGAAGACGCTGGGGACGATCCGTACGAACCTGTTCTGGGCGTTCGCGTACAACGTGGCGGCACTGCCGCTGGCGGCGGCGGGGCTGCTGAATCCGATGATCGCGGGGGCCGCGATGGCGTTCTCGTCGGTGTTCGTGGTGGGGAACTCGTTGCGGCTGCGGGGGTTCCGCGCGGCGGCCTAGGCGGACATGCCCCAGGGCTGAGCACCGGCCCGACGGGGCCGGTGCTCAGCCCGCGCTCACGAACCGCACCCGGGTTCCCGGCACCGCCTGTGCCGCCCCCGCGAGTGCGGTCTCGTGCACGACACCGACAACCGGGTAACCACCGGTCGTCGGATGGTCGTTGAGGAACACCACCGGGCGGCCGTCCGGCGGCACCTGAATGGCGCCGAGCACCATCCCCTCACTGGGCAGTTCGCCCTCGTGGGCGCGCGCCAGGGCCGGGCCCTCCGTACGCAGGCCGATCCGGTTGCTGTGCGGCGAGACCCGGTACGTCGCCGTGGTGAGTGTGCGCAGCGCCTCATCCGTGAACCAGGTGTGGCGGGGGCCGAGGCGTACGGGGAGTACGAGTTCGGCGGGCGCGGCAGGCCAGGGCACGGCGTCGGGGGCCGCGGGCCTCGACGGCCCGTGTCCCAGCGGCAGTACGTCCCCGTCGCGCAGCGGGGCCGGGCCGAGCCCGGAAAGCAGGTCCGCGGACCTGCTGCCCAGCACCGGTTCCGGCAGCAGGCCGCCCCCGAACGCCAGATAGCTGCGCAGCCCCTGCACCGCGGGGCCGGCGTCGAGCACCGCGCCCGCCGGTATGTGCACGGGTGTCCCCCAGGCCACGGGCCGCCCGTCGACCGTGACCCGGCAGGGCGCACCGCCGACGACGGCGACCACGGGCCGGTCCGGGCGGACCGCGCAGCCGGTGGCGGTCGTCTCCAGCAGTGCCGCGTCCGCGGGGTTTCCGGCCAGCCGGTTGGCGAGTCGGCGGGAGGGGGCGTCCAGGGCGCCGGCGCGCGGCACCCCGAGGTGCGCCCAGCCGATACGGCCCGCGTCCTGAACGGTGGTCAGGTGGCCGAGGCTCATCTCGCCGTCGGCCTGCCCACGGTCTCCTCCGGTGACTTCAGCACGGACCACTGGCTGGCCACCTTCGCCGCGCTGGCCCTGGTTCGAGGGGGGTGAGCGGGTTGCTCGATGTACTGATCGATGTCGCGGTGGGCCTTCTGGTTCCCAGTGGGCGTCGGCGGGCGGAGAGGGAGGCCCGGTTGTTTGCCGCCGGAGGGACCGTCACGTTTCCGGCGTGCGTCCTGGGCACACGTCCCGTTCCGCGCTCGACGCGTCTCCCACGGAGGTGGCGGAGCTGCATCGGCGCTCCATCCCGCTGGGGCGCCTGGAGTTGGTGCGGGTGAGGGACAGGCAGCGGGCGGACCCCTGTGCTGTGCAGCCGACTTGGCGGGTGGCCGAGTGTCGCGACGGGGGCGCGGAGCTTCTGGTGGGGTGCGCTCCGCAGCACATGGGCTACCTCGTCAGCGTGCTGACCGGGACTGCTTGAGCCGGTTGTCAGTGCCCACGCCTGGATGATCGATTCCAAGGGGTTTAGTGGTCGTAGGCAGTCAGTGCGCGCATGACCGGCTGGCCGGTGTGGTCGTTGCGCCAGATGGCGGCGGTGAGTGCGAGGATGCGTTGCAGGACGCGCACGGCCACGCCTGCGGGTGCCGGTGCCTGCGTCGTCCTGGGCGGTTTGTGCCGGGCACGTGGTGGAGGCGGTACGCCGACGGTCAGGTGATCTCTGCGTCCGGGCCGATGGTCAGGGTGAGGGTGGTCGCGGTGCTGCTCTCGGTCGGCTTCAGGCCGGGCAGGTGGGCGGCCAGTGTCTGGGCCTGGGCCTTGAGCTGTGGTGGGTAGACGAGGGTGGTCTTGTCTGCTCGAGTGGGGGCGTTGCCGGTGGCGGTGATCTGGAATCCGGCGGTGCGGAGCTGGTCGGCTACTTCGCCGGCTTTGCCGGGGGTGCTGGTGCCGTTGAGGACGGTGACCTGGATGGTGCTGGCGAGCGGGGGGAGCTGGTCGGCGAGTTTCTTGAGCCTGTCCTTGGTCATTTCGCGGTCGTGGGTGAGGTCGGTGAACAGTTGCTGGGCGGCGGGGAGGTTCCAGGCGACGTTGGCTTTGTCGGTGGGGACGTCGCGTTCGCGGGGGTAGTTGGGGACGGTGAGGAAGGAGATCCGGTCGGTGGGGATGTCTTTGACGTTGGAGGCGAGGCTGTAGAGGGGTTTGAGGCCGGCCATGTCGGGGTCGGTGGTCAGGGACTGGGTGGCGGAGTCGAGGAATCCGTAGAGGGCCTTGGGGTTGTAGAGCTCTTCCTTGGCCTTGGCGGCGAGGGCTTCCATGAATTCCTGCTGGCGGCCGATGCGTCCGATGTCGGAGCCGTCGCCGATGCTGTAGCGGGCGCGGACGTAGCCGAGTGCCTGTTCGTTCTTCACGGTCTGGCAGCCGGCCGGGAGGTCGAGGTGGGCCTTCTTGTCGTGTATCGGCTCCTTCGGGCAGACCTCGACGCCGTGGAGGGCGTTGACCATGCCGGTGAAGCCACGGAAGTCGACGATCATGAAGTGATCGATCCGTATGCGGGTGTTCGCCTCAACGGTCTTGATCGCGCAGGCGGCGGCCTTGGCGGTGTTGCCGGTGGAACCGCCGATCGCGAACGCTTCGTTGATCTTGAAGTGGTGGGGTGTCGAGAGGGTGCCGTTGCCGCGGTCGCAGGCCGGGATCTGTACCCAGGAGTCGCGGGGGAAGGACACGGCGGTCGCCCACTTCCCGTTCTTGCTGGTGTGGACGAGCATCAGGGTGTCCGACTGCATGGTCGTCAGGCCCTTGCCGTAGGCGTCGCTCAATCCCTTTCGGCTGTCGGAGCCGATGACCAGGATGTTCTGGCCGCCCTTCGCCGCCGGGGGTCGGTTGTCGCCGAGGTCTTTCTTGACGTCGGCGCCGTGGATGTTGCCGTTGAGCTGGGAATAGAACCAGCCTCCCGCGGCAGCCGTTCCGAGAATCAGCACGGCCACCGCCCCCGCTATCCAAGGGCCCAGCCGCCTTTGAGGCCTGCGCCTGCGCCGCCCACGGGCTCGGGGCGAGGGCTCGGTGGGCGGGGTGTTGTTGTGTTTTGCCGTCACGGTGTGACGCTCCTTGATGCGTGTGCCAGGCACAGGGAAGATACGGAAAGGACGGCCGCGCGGCCGGTCGAGCACAAAACCGGGGGTGCTGCTGGTGTACGTCATGACGAGGTTCCTCACGCCGATGGCGCGGGACTCCCGACAGAATCCCGCCATCATTTGCTAGATGATCGATTCCAAGGGATCGCCTGCGCGCATAGGAGGAGGGAGTCCAACGTCAGTGTGTGAAGACAGAGTTGGACTCCCCCGCGACCGCACTCTATGTGAAGACCGATGACCTGTTGAAGGATTCGCCGCAGTTTGCCCCGTGGCGGTCGGCCGTGGGCATTGCGCCGCAGCTCAGCGATGCCGAGCTGGTGACTTTGACGATGATGCAGGCCATGCTCGGCTTCACCTCCGAGGCCCGGTGGCTGCGGCACGCCCGCGCCCACCTGCGGCACCTGTTCCCGTACCTGCCCCAGCAGCCCGGCTACAACAAGCGGCTGCGCAAGGCCGCCGAGCTCATTCGGCGCGTCACCCGCGCGCTGGCGGTGGACACCACGTTGTGGACCGACGATGTGTGGGTGGTGGACTCCACGCCGGTCGAGTGTGGTCGGTCCCGCGAGACCGTCAAGCGCTCCGACCTGGCTGGTTGGGCCCAGTACGGCTACTGCGCCAGCCACAGCCGGCTCTTTTGGGGACTGCGGCTGCACCCGGTGTGCACCCTGCGCGGCCTGCCCGTCGCCTTCGCCCTGACCGGCGCCAAGGCCGACGAACGCGAGACCCTGCTGGACCTGCTCGCCGTCGAGCCGAAGCTCACCGCCGAGCGTCCCGGCCAGACCCTGATCGGCGACCAGAACTACTTCGGCCGCGAGTTCGAGTAGCAACTGCCGAGCTGGACATCCGCCTTCGAGTACTACCGCGACGGCCGCACGATCCTCTGCTTCAGCTTCGAAGACCCGCAGCAGCGGGTGGGCGAGAACCCCGATTACCTGTCCGCCGAGCTCCTGGCCGCGCAGCTCATCGGCCCCGATGCGGTGTGTGGAGACGAGGGCAACGGCGGTCACGACTGTTTTGACCATCACTACGACGATCACGAGCGTCTGGTGAAGACGATCGCGGGCTTCTTCGCCTTGCCCTCGCCGCCGCTGTCTGCGGAGGTGACGGCGCAGTGAGCCGGCTCGCCCCGAATACGTTCGTCACCTTCTGCAAGGGCATGGACCTGTCCACGCTCTCCGGCATCTTCGCCGAGGCGGGGTGTCCTGCCCTCACCAGTGGCGAATCGTCCGGCTGGGTATGGGTGACGCACGATGCCACCGCCCGGCATGGACAGGCCGTCTGGGAGCTGGCTCGCAACATCACCGGTTACCGCTATGCGGAACGTGTCGGCGAGCCGGACCATGTGGAGACCGTGTTCCTGGCCTCCACATCCGCGTGCGACTGCCCGCACGGGCAGAACTACATGGTTCCGCACTGCACCGAGCACCCGTTCCAGTTCACCCACAGTCGCGGCGGGTTCGAGCAGACGTACTTCAACTTCGGCGCACGCCGCGAGTCGCGGCGTGCCGGAGGCATGGCAGACCTGCTGGTACGGGAGTTGCTGAACGCCGGAATCGTCGGCCGGGACACCCCGAAGTACGACACCGATCCCGGCTTCAACGCCGACGGCACCCACACGGTGCGGATCACCGCCGATCATTTCGGGCTTCCCTCACCGCCGCTCGGACTCACCGGGTAAACGGGCCCGCCCGCCGCTCGCCGTGGACGACGGGGGGAATCTACTCTCGTGCGTATGACGGACGACAGTGCGCACGAGAGCGGATCCTCCCCCGACGCCGCGGACACGCTCCGTGCCCGCTGGAGCGATGCCCTGGTCGCCGTACGGGGGGGCGCTACCGGCCCCGATCCGCTGCCGTACGCCGACAACCTGCTCGCCCGCTGGGCCGAACCGCAGCGCCGCTACCACACCACCGCCCATCTGACGGCGGTCCTCGACCGCGTCGACACCCTCGCCGGCCACGCCGCCGCCCGGGACGCGGTCCGCCTCGCCGCCTGGTTCCACGACGCGGTGTACCGCCCGGACCGCTCGGAGAACGAGGAGCGCAGCGCCGCCCTCGCCGAGCGCGCCCTGCCCGAGGCCGGTGTCCCCGACGCCGTCACCGCCGAGGTCGCCCGGCTGGTCCGGCTGACCGTCACCCATGACCCGGCGGACGGCGACACCAACGGCGAGGTGCTGTGCGACGCGGACCTGGCCATCCTGGCGGCCGCCCCGAAGGAGTACGCGGCGTACGCGGCGCAGGTGCGGGACGAGTACGGCTTCGTTCCCGACGACGCGTTCCGGGACGGGCGTGCGGCCGTCCTGCGGCAGCTGCTCGGACTGCCACGACTGTTCCGTACGCCGCACGGGTTTGCCGAGTGGGAGCCGCGGGCCCGGCAGAACCTGCTGACGGAGCTTGAGCTGCTCACCCCTTGAGACGGCCGACGGGATACCCCGACAGGGGAATGTAACGGTCAAGATCGGTGTTGGCAGCTGTCATGCCAGACTCTGCCAACCGCCGCACCCGCATGCCTGTCGCTGTCCTGATCCTGGGGGTAGCGGTCTTCGCCCTCGGCACGAGCGAGTTCATGCTCTCCGGGCTGCTGCCACCGATCGCCGACGACATGAACGTGTCGATCCCCCGGGCCGGGCTCCTCATATCCGCCTTCGCCATCGGCATGGTGATCGGCGCGCCCCTGCTGGCCGTGGCCACGCTCCGGCTGCCGCGCCGCACCACCCTCATCGCACTGATCTCGGTCTTCGGCCTCGGGCAGGTCGCGGGTGCGCTCGCTCCGACGTACGAGGTGCTCTTCGTCTCCCGCGTGGTGAGCGCCTTCGCGTGCGCCGGGTTCTGGGCGGTGGGGGCGGCGGTCGCCATCGCGATGGTGCCGGTGAACGCGCGGGCCAGAGCGATGGCCGTGATGATCGGCGGACTGTCGATCGCGAACGTCCTCGGCGTACCGCTGGGGGCGTTCCTCGGTGAGAACCTCGGCTGGCGGTCGGCGTTCTGGGCGGTCGGCGCGGCGTCCGCCGTGGCGCTCGTCGGTGTCGCGACGCTCATCCCCCGCATCCCGCTCCCCGAGGAGAAGCCGCAGCTCAAGCGGGAGATGTCCATCTACCGTGACCGGCAGGTGTGGCTGTCGATCGTGATCACGGCGCTCGCGGCGGGCGGGGTCTTCTGCGCGTTCAGCTATCTGGCGCCGTTGCTGACGGATGTCGCCGGGCTGGATTCGGGCTGGGTGCCGACGGTGCTCGCGCTGTTCGGGATCGGGGCGCTGGTCGGTACGACGATCGGCGGCCGGGTCGCGGACGCGCACCTCTTCGGGGTGCTGATGAGCGGTATCGCGGCCTCGACGGTCTTCCTGGTCGCGCTGGCGCTGTTCGCCTCGAACCAGGTCGCCGCGGTCGGGCTCGCGTTCCTGCTGGGCCTGTCGGCGTTCTACACGGCCCCGGCGCTGAACGCCCGGATGTTCAACATCGCGGGCGCGGCCCCGACCCTGGCGGGCGCGACGACGACCGCCGCGTTCAACCTCGGCAACACGGGCGGCCCCTGGCTGGGCGGCACGGTGATCGACGCGGACTTCGGCTTCGAGGCGACGGCCTGGGCGGGCGCGGCGATGACGGTCCTGGCGCTGGTCGCCGTGGTGTTCTCGCTGCGACTGCACGGCGGGGGCAGGTCGCGCCGGGTGACCGGGTCGCCCGCCGCGACGTCGTCGCCGACGTCCGTCGACGTGGAAGCGGGTAGCTCCTCCGCCGCCTGAGCGGGGTGGCTTCGGCAGTCGTTCAGCCGCCGGTCGCCCGGGCGGGTGCCGGGCGTCCCTTGGGGCGCCGCAGTCCCGCCTCCGTGAGCCGGCGGACGAGCTCCTTCGAACCGATCTCGACGGCCCCGGCCCGCACCGCGTCCGCGTACCGCGTTTCCGGTACGTCGTAGTGGTCCCGCTCGAACGCCTGCGGCGGGCAGCCGATGGTGGCGGCGAACGCGTGCAGTTCGTCGAAGGACACGTTGCTGACCAGATGCGACCAGAGCCGACCGTGGCCCGGCCAGTCGGGCGGGTCGATATAGACCGTCACCGGCCAAGCACTCCGCTCAGCGCGCCCACGCGCGCCACCATCACGGTCGCCTTGGTACAGACCCAGCGCGGGTCCGGGCCCAGCTCCGGTTCGACGTCGAGGGCGTGCGGGTCTCCCGCGTCGCACACGGGGCAGAGCGGCCAGCGGCCATACCGCTCCAGCAGCGCGTCCTGGACGTCCTGGGCAACCAGGCCGACGACGTATTCCACGCCGTCCGGCCAATGCTCGACCCACCAGCGCCGGTGAGTCACCGCGTCCTCGACGAGCGAGACGATCTCGGCCTCGGCGACACCGCCTGCGGCGAGATCGGCCATGACCAGGGCGCGGGCGGTGTGCAGCGCCTGCTCCAGGCGGTTCAGCTCCATGCAGCCATTGTCACCCCGAGTGCGACCAGGTCCTGCGTCCAGTCACCCGTCCCGGCCTCCGTTCCGTCAGAGGTCGGGACCAAAGAGGTTGACGGACCGCAGGGTTGAAAATATCTTTCAAATGTGACCAATGACCTGAAGGAAAGTTTCAGCGGTGATGCGCCGCCCGCTCCGGCTGCACTCGCGGCCAAGGTGCGGACGCTCGCACCGTCCATGACGCGCTCCATGCAGCGGGTCGCCGAGGCCGTAGCCAATGACCCGGCCGGCTGCGCCGCCCTGACGGTCACCGGTCTCGCCGAGCTCACCGGCACCAGCGAGGCGACCGTGGTCCGCACGGCCCGCCTCCTTGGCTACCCCGGCTACCGGGATCTGCGCCTCGCCCTCGCCGGGCTCGCCGCCCATCAGCAGTCCGGCCGCGCCCCCTCCGTCACGGCGGACATAGCCGTCGACGACCCGATCGCCGACGTGGTCGCCAAGCTCGCCTTCGACGAGCAGCAGACCCTCGCGGACACGGCCGCCGGACTCGACACGGTACAGCTCGGTGCCGCCGTCACCGCCGCGTCGACCGCCCGCCGGATCGACATCTACGGCGTCGGCGCCTCCTCTCTCGTCGCCCAGGACCTGGGGCAGAAGCTGCTCCGCATCGGCCTGATCGCGCACGCGCACATGGACCCGCACCTGGCTGTCACCAACGCCGTGCAGCTCCGCTCCGGCGATGTGGCGATCGCGATCACCCACTCCGGTTCCACCGGTGATGTGATCGAGCCGCTCCGGGTGGCGTTCGACCGGGGCGCGACGACGATCGCGATCACCGGCCGCCCCGACGGCCCGGTGACGCAGTACGCGGACCACGTGCTGACCACGTCCACCGCCCGCGAGAGCGAGCTGCGCCCCGCCGCCATGTCGAGCCGGACGAGCCAGCTCCTCGTCGTGGACTGCCTGTTCATAGGGGTTGCCCAGCGGACGTACGAGACGGCAGCCCCGGCGCTCGCCGCCTCGTACGAGGCACTGGCCCACCGCCACACCCCCCGCACCCGCTGACAACACGAGCACCCGCACCCCCACCCGCACTCGCTGAACCGTACGAGCCACGAGATCGAGAAAGCAGAGCCGCTCTCCATGACCCCCACCACCGACGCCAACGCCGCGACGCCCGATCAGCCCTCCGAGTACGGGGAGCTGCGCGCCGAACTCGCCACGCTCACCACCGAGGCGTTCCGGCCCGAGCTCGCCGAGATCGACCGGCTGGCCACCCTGGAGATAGCCCGGATCATGAACGGCGAGGACCAGTCCGTCCCCTCCGCCGTCGCCGCCCGGCTGCCTGAGATCGCCGCTGCGATCGACGGGGTCGCCGCGCGCATGGCCCGCGGTGGCCGGCTGATCTACGCGGGCGCGGGCACCGCGGGCCGGCTCGGTGTCCTGGACGCCAGTGAGTGCCCGCCCACGTTCAACACCGACCCGTCCGAGGTGGTCGGTCTGATCGCGGGCGGCCCGCCCGCGATGGTCACAGCCGTCGAGGGCGCCGAGGACAGCAAGGAGCTGGCCGCCGCCGACCTCGACGGACTGGATCTCACCCCGGACGACACGGTGGTCGGCATCTCCGCCTCCGGCCGTACGCCATACGCGATCGGGGCCGTCGAGCACGCCCGCGCCAAGGGGGCGCTGACCATCGGCCTGTCCTGCAACGCGGACTCGTCGCTCGGCGCCGCGGCCGAGCACCCCATCGAGGTCGTCGTCGGCCCGGAACTCCTCACCGGCTCGACCCGCCTGAAGGCCGGTACGGCGCAGAAGCTCGTCCTCAACATGCTGTCGACGATCACGATGATCCGGCTCGGCAAGACGTACGGAAACCTCATGGTCGACGTCCGCGCCTCCAACGAGAAGCTGCGCGCCCGCTCCCGCCGGATCGTTTCTCTCGCCACCGGCGCATCCGACGCGGAGATCGAAGCCGCGCTCGCCGCCACCGACGGTGAGGTGAAGAACGCGATCCTCGCCATCCTCGGCCAGGTCGACGGCCCGACCGCCGCCACGCTCCTGTCCGCGTCCGACGGCCACCTCCGCGCCGCCCTCGCGGCCGCACCCCGCAGCACCTGACGGCGCCTTCGGCGGCCACGGCGACCGGCACCCCGGCCGCCCCGACCACGGACCCGGCGCAGGAACCGGCCCGCGCCTGACCCCGTAACGCAACAGAGGGCGGCACCCGCACCGGGTGCCGCCCTCAGCCGTGCCCGGTCACACCGGAAAGTCCCCCGTGGGAAGCGTCGTGCCGAAGGGCTCGGGAAGCGTGAGCGACTTCCCGAACGGCACGGGGTCGGAGTGCTTGTACGTCCCGTCCTCGTTCGGCTCCGTGAACAGCGTGGCCATCGCGCCACGCGTGTCGAACCGGTCGATCAGCAGGTACAGCGGCACGCCCGCGCGCGCGTAGGCGCGGTACTTCTTCGTCCGGTCCTCCCGGGCATTGCCCTTCGACGTGATCTCGACGATGAGGAGGGCTTCGGAGGCGTCCATGGGATCGCTGGTTTCCGCGTCGGCAGCATCGATCAACTCCGATGGCATGACCACGAGATCCGGCACATAGAGCTTGTCCAGTGGGGCGACGTGGACCCCGAGGGTCTGGTAGATCTCCAGCTCTTCGGGCAGATTTCCGTAGAGCCTGCGCTGCACTTTGGCGGCGATGCCGTTGTGGTGCGCATGAGGCGGTGGTACCAAGACGATCTGCCCTTCGTCGATCTCGGCGCGCCACCCCTCGGGCACGTCCAGTTCACGCCATGTCTGCAGCAGGTATTCCCACGGGCGGCCCTCAGCGGGCCGGTCGCTCTCGACCATCGCGGCGGTCATCGCGGGTCCCTTCTCCTGTGGCCTGACGAGGAGCGTAGATCGACGGTTCTGCGGCGGTTCGCCGCTTCCCTCAGCGTCCCACGATCGTGTGAGGAGCGCACCGACCTCGCCGTCTCCCCCGACGCCCTCCCGGAGCGCCAATCCTGACTCTATGCATCCATATCGTTACATGACGTCACAAGCAGGCGGCGCCCCGGCCGGGGCGCCGCCCCTCGCTTCTTACGGCAGCCGTCCCTCCCGGTTGACCTCCCTGACCCGGGCCCGCAGCACCTCCCCGGGCGGCGCCGGCCGCACGGACTCCGGCGGGCAGTCCCATTCCGCACCACCGCCCGGGGGCCGCAGCTGTACGTACGGTCCGACGCACCCCATCACGCGCCCCACCCGCCCGTCGCGGGAATCCACCGCGAACGACCCGGGTTCCGGCGTACACGGCTCAAGCCCCTCACCCGTCATGTCCGGTCTCCCTGTTGCCCGTCCGCGACCAGCACAGCACTCAGCCGCAGCGCCGTATCGATGGTGCACCGCCCGAGGTCCACCAACGGCGCGGGCTCGTTCCCCGCGCATGACACCGGATCGACCCGCAGCGACGGCAGCACGAGCCCGACGCTTTTCAGCCCTTGCCTCAGCTTCTCCACCGCGTCCTCCGTCTCCCGCACTCTTCCGGCAGCGACCCGTCGTCGCTCTGCTTTGGTCATCCTGCACACCTTCCACGCTCCGTAATCGCAATGCCCACCCAGCGTGTCCAACGCGCGGCTAACCTGGAAGGGGCGCAGAACCAACAACCGCACGTGTGTCACAGGGAGTTGTCATGCCGGGTCCCAAGAAGCTCGATCCGTCCTCCTCTCCGCGCGCCCTCCTCGGCGCCGAACTCCGGCACCGAAGGGACAAAGCCGGTCTCTCCCAGGAAGAAATCGGTCTCCCGCTCTTCGTCAGTGGCTCGTTCATCGGCCAACTGGAGTCCGGTACACGCCGGATGCAGGTGGACCAGGCCCAGAAGTTCGACGAGATCCTGCATGCGGACGGATTCTTCGTACGGAACTGCGTAGCCCTGAAGAAGTCGAAGTACCCGGATCACTTCGCGGAGGCGGCGGATGCGGAAGCCGTTGCGAAGACCATCAAGGAGTACGCACCGCAGCTGATTCCCGGCCTGTTGCAGACGGAGGCGTACGCGCGAGCAGTGTTCCGAGGCGGGCTGCCGACGGCATCGGAGAACGTGATCGACGACCTGACCACGGTGAGGCTGGACCGGGCACACCTGCTGTCCGATCCAACAACTCCCTTGGTTTGGGCAGTTCTGGATGAGGCGGTGCTGCGTCGGGAGGTCGGCGGACCGGCAGTGATGGCAGAGGCACTCCGCCACATCCTGAAGCTGGCCCGCGAACACCGGATCATCGCGCAAGTACTGCCGCACAGCGCAGGCGCGCATATGGCCATGGAAGGTCCGCTCAAGCTGATGTCCTTTGAGGACGCACCCCCGCTCGTCTATCTCCAGGGCCTGGGCACAGGGAAGTTGCAGGACGATCCCGCCACCGTCAGGCACTACGAACTGACCTACGATCTGGTGGTGGCCAGCGCATTGTCACCGGAAGCGTCCCTGGCCCTGATCGAGTCAGCGGCGGAGGATTACCTTCATGAAGACCAGTAGTTCTGACTACGACCTGTCCGCGGCGATCTGGCACAAGTCCTCTTACAGCGGCGCGAGCGGCGGCGACTGCCTCGAAGTCGCCACCTGGCGGAAGTCGACGTACAGCGGCGGCAGCGGCGGTGACTGCCTGGAAGTCGCCGACGGGCACCCCGGGGTCGTCCCCGTCCGTGACTCCAAGGTTCCGGACGGCCCGGCGCTCGTGTTCCGTACGGCGGCGTGGTCGTCCTTCGTCGCGAACGTCAAGCGCGTCCAGGCGTAAAGGCTGCGGCGCGACCTTGCCGATGGTCTGCGGATCAGAATCCCATCATCGGCTTGTCAAGCACCCCGCCTACGGCGCCGTACAAACTGCACCTACCCGAGTGTCCCGATCTTCTTCGGAGCGCGACATCCGTCAGGAAGCAGGCGAAGAAGAGCGCTCCTTCGACGGATGCCGCTGGTACTCCAGCCGGACTTCGCCATTCCCGCTGGTCACGACCTGGGAGCGGAGAAGTCCGGCTGGAGTACCAAGACCACCTCAACGTTCGAGGTACGCCCGTCCGGAAGCCGCGTACCGTTCACCGATGACGGCGCCTGCGGGGACGGCTGCCTCAATACGGGCAATCTGTCCGGCCGTCAGCTCGACCTCGGCGGCAGCCGTGTTTTCCTCCAGGTATGTGATCCGCTTGGTCCCGGGAATCGGCACGATGTCCGGGCCCTGAGCCAGCAGCCACGCCAGTGCGAGTTGGACGGCGCTGTGGCCGCTCTCCTCGGCGATCGCGCGCAATTCGACGACGAGCTTCAGGTTCGCCTCGAGATTGTCGCCCTGGAACCGGGGGTTCTGGCGGCGGAAGTCGTCCGGGGACAGGCCTTCCAACGTCGTGATCGTCCCGGTGAGCAGACCGCGGCCGACCGGGGAGAAGGGGACGATCGCGACGCCCAGTTCGCGCGCCGTCGGAATGATCTCCGCCTCGATGCCGCGGGTGAACAGCGAATACTCGCTCTGCAGCGCCGCGATCGGGTGTACGGCGTTGGCCGCGCGCAGAGTCGCGGCGCTGACCTCGGACAAGCCCAGGTGCTTCACCTTGCCGGCCTGTACGAGTTCTGCCATGGCGCCGACCGACTCCTCGACCGGCACGTCGGGGTTGCGGCGGTGCATGTAGTACAGGTCGATGTGCTCGACCCCGAGTCGGGCCAGCGAAGCGTCCACGGCCTCGCTGACGTACGCCGCGTCGTTACGGATCGTCTGGACGCCGTCGTCGCCGGGGTGGAAGCCGAACTTGGTGGCCAGGATCACCTCGTCACGGCGCGCACCCGCCAGGGCGCGGCCGACGAGGCGCTCGTTCCTGCCACCGCCGTACATGTCGGCGGTGTCGAGGAAAGTGACGCCGAGATCGAGTGCGCGATGGATCACCTTGATGGAGCCGGACTCGTCGGGGTCGCTGGTCTCGGGTCCGTAGACGCCCGACATGCCCATGCAGCCGAGGCCGAGGGCGGAGATGTCAGGGCCGTTCGCGCCGAGCTTTCGGTATTTCATGAGGAACTCGCTCCTTAAGGGGACATGGGGTTCGAGGATGCCGATGTGCGGCAGGTGTGGAAAGGCTGCGGGCGGAGTTGGCGCAGTTCGTGACGCATGTGTTTACCTCGGTGCCCAGGCGGGATCAGCGTTCGCAGGGCGAGTGCCATCTGCGGGGGCTGAGCTGGACTGTCGGCGCAAGTCGATTCAGGCGATGGCCGGGCGTCTGCCGGATGCATGTGGCCGACTCCGGGCAGCCGTTGCGGTGCAAGGACTTGTGCGCCGCCCTCGGAGTGGGTGCCGAGGCCCGGCACGGAGGTCAGCCGAGGTCTTCAGGGGAGCCGGGAGTGAGCCAGTGAAGGCGCTCTGCGAGCCCGGCGGCAGCGAAGCGGGCTGTGACGTCTTCGCGATCCTCGGTGAAGTGCCGCCAGGAGGTGTAGTGGATGGGCACGACGGTGTGGGCGTTGAGGGAGCGGGTGAGCGCGGCGGCCTGGTCGCCGTCCATGCTGATCAGTTGGCTGTCCTTGTACTCCTTGAAGCGGGCGGCGCCGAGGTGCAGGAGGGCGATCCCGATGGTGAACCGGCGGCTGATCTCGTCGAGTTCGTCGATGTAGACGGTGTCGCCGGAGATGTAGACGGCTTCGTTCTCGCCGGGGACTTCGACGACGAAGCCGACGACGTCGCCGATGTGCTCCGCGGGGGTGCTGGTGATGCGGAGGGTTCTTCCTGCCACGGTGAGCTCGTGGGTGGCCCACGGGGCGAGTCCGATCGCCGCGCCGCCGAGACGCTCGGCGCCGCTGACGGTGGTGACCACCGGGCGTCCGGCGAGCAGGGTCCGGCCGGTGACGTCGAGGTTGTCGGCGTGCTCGTCGTGGCTGAGCAGGACGGCGTCGATTCGCGGTAGATCGCCGGCGGCGATCGCGGGGCCGGCTGTGCTGCGCAGGACGACGGGCCCGTAGGGGTATTCGGACTGCGCCGGGTCGAAGACGGGGTCGGTGAGCAGGCGGAGCCCGCCGATCTCCAGCAGGACGGTCGCGGTGCCGATGTGTGTCACGGTGATCTTCATGGTGGTCGTTCTCCTTGCCAGTGCGTGGTCGGGTGGTCCCGGGCACGCCGAGGGTCGGCACGGCGCGCTGTCGCGCCGTGCCGGGGTCAGGGGCCAGGGGTCAGGCTGTGGCGGAGATCCGGAAGCGGTCCCGGTATTCGCCGGGGGTGGTGCCGAGGCGGTCGCGGACGACGCGGTAGAAGGTCTCGACTGAGCCGAACCCGCAGGTCCTGGCGATGTCGGTGGTCAGCCGGTCGGTACGTTCGAGCAGGCGGCGGGCCGCTTCCAGCCGCATCTGTTCGACGAAGGCGCCGGGTGTGCTGCCGGTCTCGGCGAGGAACACGCGGGCGAAGTGCCGTTCGCTCATCGCCATCCGGTCGGCGAGCGCGTGCACCGACAGGTTGCCGTCGAGGTGCTCGCCGATCCAGCGTCGCAGACTGTGGACGTCCTCACGGGTGCCCGGGAGTTGAGCCAGGGGGACACTGAACTGACTCTGTCCTCCCGGCCGCTGCATGTACATCACCATCGCGCGGGCGACGTCGAGTGCGACCTGGTCGCCGTGGTCTTCGGCGACCAGCGCCACGGCGAGGTCGATCGAGGCGGTGATCCCGGCACTGGTCCACATCCGCCCGGACCGCACGAAGATGGGGTCGGCGTCGACCTCGATCGCCGGGTGTTCCGAGGCGAGCCGCCCGGCCGTGGCCCAATGGGTGGTGGCACGATGGCCGTCGAGCAGCCCGGCGGCAGCGGTGACGTGCGCACCCGCGCACACCGACGCCACCCGCGCCGCGGACGGCCCCACCTCGCGCAGCCACGTCACCACCCCGGGGTCGACTCGCGGCACCGCGCCGTCCGCACCGATATCCACCCGGCCGGGCACCACCAGCGTCCCGATCGGCTCCCGCTGCTCGGCGAACTCGTGCTCGACGTACAGCTGGACGCCGGAGAAGGTCGGCACCGGACCGCGTCGCTGAGCGATCAGGCGTACCTCGTAGTCCGTACACCTTCCTCTCAATCGCAGCATCTGATTCGCGATGGCGAACGTCTCGGCAGGGCCGGTCACATCCAGCGCGTCGATACCGGGGAACACCGCAATCACCACGAGGTGGGGATCACGAAGCGAAGCGTTCATGCCCTCCACTGTCGCCTGCCGCCGACCTGTCTGCAATGACGCGACTCTGCAGAATTCCGCCATGGACCCGGAGGACTCATGGCAACTGGCCACGCACTGCTCGCAGTTCAATTGCTGGGCGACCGTGCTGGGCCAGCATGTCCGGGACCGGGCCGCGTTGCGATGCGGCGAGCGCTTGGCCGAAGTCGCCGGGGACGCCGTCCGAGTACGGAAAGACGCTGACGCCGTAGCGGTCCCCGAGCCGGCGCACCGTCTCGCCACGGACGCTCGGCAGCGGAGCCACGACGAAGTCCAGGTCCTGCTGCTCGCGCAGCGCCGATGCGGCGTCCATGGCCCAGCGAACGCCTTCCTCGCTGCGAACGCGGGCGCGTTCGCGCCGTTGGGCTGTCAGGACGTGGGGGTGGCGGGCGTTGACGTTGCGCCGGCGACGGCCCGTACGGCCCGGGGCTCAAGCCCCGCACTCCGAGCCCTCTTTCCAAGGAATGGGTGGGGGACCTCTCCCCACCCACCCTCCCCAGCAGGCGTGTTCACTTTTCGTGACCGGCTTGCCACACGCGGTGTGAACGCTCTAGCGTTCCGAATAACGAACGACCCCTGTCGGTGCTGGAACACCGAACAGGGGTCTGACCAACGAGATCGAAACAGGCGATCAAATGGCTGACAGCCAGCTTAGTGCTGCCCCGTGCGCACCGCACGTACCTCCTCACGCACAGCCGCACCCGATGGCCAATCCGGGCTACGGCAAGCGGTCCGCCCACGGCCAACAACCCCGTACCGCACACGATTTCGCGCACCTGCCGCCGCGTGAGGCCGCTGTCGCCGCCTATGTCGACGGGCTTCCGGACGGCGCCGACATATCCGTGAAGACCCTCGCCAAGGTGCTCCCGTACGGGCAGTGCGCGCTGCGGACCGCGCTGAACAACCTTCAGCGGGCCGGGCATCTGCGCCGGGGCAGCGAACACGTCATCGGCTCGGGCAGCGCGCGCTGGGTGACGCGTACGTTTTTCTCCCGCACGCCTCGCGACGACGACTGGTGGGCGGCGTTCACCAGGGGCGACGTGCCGCCGGAGCAGCAACGGCCCACCCGCTCCCGGGCGTTCGTCCTGCTCGCCGCGCTCGGCCGCACCGCACCCGCGCTGAGCCTGTCGGTGGCGGACTGCGCGGCGCTGGAGCCGTACGTCACGTTGTGGTTCGACCGGGGCGCCACCGAGGTACAGCTGCTGCACGCGCTGACCGACGGGTTGCCGGTGCCGGTGCATCACGCGGCGGCACTGGTCCGCAGTCGCCTGACCGCCAAAATGCCACCCGAACGGGTTGCCCCGCACACCCCACGCACCGTGCTGCGGGTCCTGGAATGCGCGAAGTGCGGCGCGCCGGGGCGGCCGGAGGCGCTGCCAGGCGGCGAGTGCGGACCGTGCCGGGGCGAGCAGGTCCCCGTACCGGCGGGCAGTCGCGGGAACCCGGCCGGCGGGGTCCGTGACCGGATGGCGGAGGTGCGGGCGGCGATGGTGCCCCGAACCGAGAGGACACGGACATGACGGTTCAGCTCACGCGCGCCGAAAGCGGGGCACGATGGTGGGGAGGAGGCGACGCCATGACCCCCAGCACCGCTGACCACGCACAGATGTCCGTCGAGGAGTTCGAGCAGCTCGCCCGGTCCGCTCCCGAGACCGTGACGCTCGAATTCATCAACGGAAAGCTGGAGGTCAAGCCGGTGCCGGACCAGATCCGTGGGGCGATCGTCATGTGGCTGCTCCGGCAGTGCATGCAGCACCGCCCCGAGCTGGCCCTCTATCCGGAGCAGGGCCTTCAGGTGGAGACGTATCGGGGAGGGCGCGCCCGGGCGGACGGCGCTCTCGCGCCCCTCGACCACTTCGTCGGCCAGACCGGTGAATGGGCGGCACCGGACGGCGTCCTGATGACCGTGGAGGTCACGTCGCACAACTCGGACACCGACCGGCGCGACCACGTCGAGAAGCGCGACGGCTACGCGGCCGCCGGAATCCCTGTGTACCTGCTCATCGACCGTGACGCGGAAAAGCTGGTGGTCTACACGGACCCGCACAAGGGTGAGTACCGAAGCCGCACCTCGCACGCGTACGGAGACACAGTCTCGCTCCCTGCCCCGGTCGGCATCACCCTGGACACCGACAAACTCAAGAACTACGCCCTCTGATCTCCCCCGGCGTCAGGACCGGCCGACCGTGCGGCCTGCCCGCTGCCGGTCGGCGGTGCGCCCGTGGCGTTCCGTCATCGGTCGCCACATCCGCCGGCTTGACCACAGCAGCGCCACGCCACCACCGACGCCGAGACCACGACCCCACATGTGGGTGCGGTATTAAACTGGCTGACGCATGGACAAATCCCGACATAAGGAGGTATTCACCATGGCCAAGCGAGGCAACAAGCGACGCGGTCGCAAGAAGAAGAAGGCGAACCACGGCAAGCGCCCCAACGCCTGAGCGCACCGACGCCTGCCCCGCCGTGTACGTGGTGTCGTTCTTCGACCGGTGGCTGCGCGGGCACGACGACCCTCTGCTGGACGGGCCTTCGGCCCGCTTCCCTGCGATGGTGTTCACGCCGTAGGGCCGCACCGGCCCGGACATGACATCGGCCCCCGGGACCAACTGGTCCCGGGGGCCGACGTACAGGCACTTACCGATCCGTCAGGATCAGAAGTCCATGTCACCGCCCGGCATGCCGCCCGGAGCGGCCGCAGAGGCCCTCTCCGGCTTGTCGGCGATGACGGCCTCGGTGGTCAGGAACAGCGCGGCGATCGACGCGGCGTTCTGCAGAGCGGAGCGCGTGACCTTCGCCGGGTCGAGAATGCCCTCGGCGATCATGTCGACGTACTCGCCGGTCGCGGCGTTCAGGCCGTGACCGATCGGCAGGTTGCGCACCTTCTCGACGACGACGCCGCCCTCGAGACCACCGTTGACGGCGATCTGCTTGAGCGGGGCCTCCAGCGCCAGCTTGACGGCGTTGGCGCCGGTCGCCTCGTCACCCGAGAGGTCCAGCTTCTCGAAGACGGCGGAGGCCTGCAGCAGCGCCACGCCACCACCGGCGACGATGCCCTCCTCGACGGCCGCCTTCGCGTTGCGAACGGCGTCCTCGATGCGGTGCTTGCGCTCCTTGAGCTCGACCTCGGTCGCGGCACCGGCCTTGATGACGGCCACGCCGCCGGCCAGCTTCGCCAGTCGCTCCTGGAGCTTCTCGCGGTCGTAGTCCGAGTCGGAGTTCTCGATCTCGGCACGGATCTGGTTGACGCGACCCTGAACCTGGTCGCTGTCACCGGCGCCGTCGACGATCGTCGTCTCGTCCTTGGTGATGACGACCTTGCGGGCACGGCCCAGCAGGTCCAGGCCGGCGTTCTCCAGCTTGAGACCGACCTCCTCGGAGATGACGGTGCCACCGGTGAGGATGGCGATGTCGCCGAGCATGGCCTTGCGGCGGTCACCGAAGCCCGGAGCCTTGACGGCGACGGACTTGAAGGTGCCACGGATCTTGTTGACGACCAGGGTCGACAGGGCCTCGCCCTCGACGTCCTCGGCGATGATCAGCAGCGGCTTGCCGGACTGCATGACCTTCTCCAGCAGCGGAAGGAGGTCCTTCACGTTGCTGACCTTGGAGTTGACGATCAGGATGTACGGGTCGTCCAGGGACGACTCCATGCGCTCCATGTCGGTGGCGAAGTACGCCGAGATGTAGCCCTTGTCGAAGCGCATACCCTCGGTGAGCTCCAGCTCCAGACCGAAGGTCTGGGACTCCTCGACGGTGATGACGCCTTCCTTGCCGACCTTGTCCATCGCCTCGGCGATGAGCTCGCCGATCTGGGTGTCGGCGGCGGAGATGGAGGCCGTGGAAGCGATCTGCTCCTTGGTCTCCACGTCCTTGGCCTGCTCCAGCAGAGCGGCGGAGACGGCCTCGACGGCCTTCTCGATGCCCCGCTTGAGGGCCATCGGGTTCGCACCCGCGGCGACGTTGCGGAGGCCCTCACGGACGAGTGCCTGGGCGAGAACGGTGGCGGTGGTCGTACCGTCACCGGCGACGTCGTCCGTCTTCTTGGCGACTTCCTTGACCAGCTCTGCGCCGATCTTCTCGTACGGGTCCTCGAGTTCGATCTCCTTGGCGATGGAGACACCATCGTTGGTGATCGTGGGTGCGCCCCACTTCTTCTCAAGGACAACGTTCCGGCCCTTGGGGCCGAGGGTCACCTTGACGGCGTCGGCGAGCTGGTTCATCCCGCGCTCGAGGCCGCGCCGCGCTTCCTCGTTGAACGCGATGATCTTGGCCATGTGAAGTGGTCCTCCCGGACAGGGGTGGATTGCTCCGGACCGTGTGGCGCCCGCGACGGACGGCCTGCGTGCCTGACGGTTCCTTGCCCCGCCCGGCCTGCGGGCCTCACCGACCCGGTCCTTCTGTCACTCTCAACGTCAGAGTGCTAACGCCCAATGATTAGCACTCGACCCCTGCGAGTGCAAGCGCCCCTTCGAGTTCGCGGATGGCGCCGGACCGCGGTGGCGCGGTCGCAGGCGGGCTCCGGGACGACTCCGGGACGCGCGAAGGGTCCGTCTCCCCCGGAGGGGGTACGGACCCTTCGTGCGTGAGTAGTGTCGTTGGCCGACCGCGCCGAGCTCAGCCGACGGCGAGCTTGACCATGTCCGCCTGCGGCCCCTTCTGGCCCTGCGAGATTTCGAATTCAACTCGCTGACCCTCTTCGAGGGTGCGGTACCCGTCCATCTGGATCGCGCTGTAGTGGACGAAAACATCCGCACCACCGTCGACCGCGATGAAGCCGTACCCCTTCTCCGCGTTGAACCACTTGACGGTGCCCTGAGCCATGCCCAACTCCCCTATTACTGGCCCTTGCACAGGACCGCACTTCGCGGACCCGGGTCAGAACTCACCCTCCGACAGGAGAGGGTGCGTGCGCCGGAACGCGTCGACCGCGGCCGAATGTATCTGCCCAACTGCCCTCTGCAACAGGTCAATCGGACGAGAATTCTGGGCAGAACCGAACGCCCGAATATGAGGAATTTGCGCGATTCCAGGGCAAGTCGGGCCGGACAAAGGCCACTTACGGCGCAAGGAGTTCGAGCACTTTGGCTGCATCTTGTCGCGGGCGGGCGCATTCTCATATGCGGTCGGCACGGGCAGCGGAGGGGACTTCCCCCACTGTACCGCGCTCAACCATTCAGAATTTCCCCCTCCGCTTAGCTTGCAGAGGGGGCAATTCCGGTAACGCTGCGAAGTCGGCCGCAGGGCTGACTACGGGTCAGCAGCCGCCCGCGACCGCCGGGATGATGGAGATGCCCGCGCCGTCCGGGGTGGCCGCCTCCAGGCCGCCCTCGAAGCGCACGTCGTCGTCGTTGACGTACACGTTCACGAAGCGGCGGAGCTTGCCCTGGTCGTCCAGGACACGCGCGGCGATGCCCGGGTGGTTCTGCTCCAGCGACTCGATGACCTGGGAGAGGGTCGAGCCCTCGGCCGGGACCTCGGCCCGGCCGCCCGTGTAGGTGCGCAGGATGGTGGGGATACGGACCTTGACGCTCATGTCGGTGCCTTCCTTACGTCTCGGGTGGTCGGGTCAGCTGTCGGCGAGGCCGGCGTCGCGGAACGCGTCCAGGCTGGGCCGGATGGTCGCGGTCGGGCCGGTCGTCGGGGCGACCGCGTCCAGCGTCTTCAGGCCGTCACCGGTGTTCAGGACGACCGTGGTGAGCGTCGGGTCCAGCAGACCCGCCTCGATCAGCTTCCTCGTCACACCGACCGTCACCCCGCCCGCCGTCTCGGCGAAGATGCCCTCGGTGCGGGCCAGCAGCTTGATCGCGTCGACGATCTGCTCGTCGTTGACGTCCTCGACCGCGCCGCCGGTGCGGCGGGCGATGTCCAGGACGTACGGACCGTCGGCCGGATTGCCGATCGCCAGGGACTTGGCGATCGTGTTCGGCTTCTGCGGGCGCACGACGTCGTGACCGGCCTTGAAGGCCGTGGAGACCGGGGAGCAGCCCTCGGCCTGGGCGCCGAAGATCCTGTACGGCTTGTCCTCGACGAGACCGAGCTTGATCAGCTCCTGAAGACCCTTGTCGATCTTCGTGAGCTGCGAGCCGGACGCGATCGGGATGACGAGCTGGTCGGGCAGCTGCCAGCCGAGCTGCTCGCAGATCTCGTACGCGAGCGTCTTGGAACCCTCGCCGTAGTACGGGCGCAGGTTGACGTTGACGAAGCCCCAGCCCTCACCGAGCGGGTCGCCGATGAGCTCCGAGCAGAAGCGGTTGACGTCGTCGTAGTTGCCCTCGATGCCGACCAGTTCACCGCCGTACACCGCGGCCATGACGACCTTGCCCTGCTCCAGGTCGTGCGGGATGAACACGCAGGACCGGAAGCCAGCCCGGGCGGCGGCCGCGCCCACCGCACCGGCGAGGTTGCCGGTGGAGGAACAGGAGAGAGTGGTGAAACCGAAGGCGCGGGCGGCTTCGACGGCGATCGCGACGACGCGGTCCTTGAAGGAGTGCGTCGGGTTGCCGGAGTCGTCCTTGACGTACAGACCGCCGGTGACGCCCAGTTCACGGGCGAGGTTGTCGGCCTTGACCAGCTTGGTGAAGCCGGGGTTGATGTTGGGCTTGTCCGCGACATCGGCGGGGACGGGCAGCAGCGGCGCGTAGCGCCAGATGTTGTCCGGTCCGGCCTCGATACGCTTCTTCAGCTCGTCCGGGGAGCCGCTCGGCAGGTCGTACGCCACTTCGAGCGGCCCGAAACAGGACGCGCAGGCGAAAAGGGGACCGAGCTCGAAACGCTCTCCGCACTCGCGGCAGGAGAGCGCCGCTGCGGGGCCGAGATCGACGGCGCCGGTGGAAGAATCGGTGCTTACCGCAACAGTCTGCGCAGCCATGATGGCGAGGCCCTTTCTCCTCATCTTCCTCGCGGCGCATTTCGCCACGAGACGGAATTGGCACCTTCCCCACCTGACCTCGCGGTCGGCGGGAGGGTTGCCGGGACTTCAACGGGCCGTTCCCTCAGTCCCTCTGGATGAGCGCTATGGCACTGGATCACCGATCCAGGCATTTATTGGCGGAGGACCCCGACATGCGAGGGTCATCCGCGTTGTTCAAGACTGTAACCGAAGCCCCGGACGGTTGAGACAGTCGTCCGAACCGCGAGATGGATCACATACAGGGAGTATCGACCGTGCTGGAAGAGGTCGAACGCTGGCTGGCCAGGCGTTCCTGGTCGGCAGCCGACCGCCCGCTGGACCGGCTCGTCGCCGCCAAGTGCCGGGATCCGCGGCGCGGCAGCGTGAGCGTGGTGCTGCCTGCCCTGAACGAGGAGGCGACGGTCGGCGCCATCGTCGAGACGATCCGGGTCGAGCTGATGGAGAAGGTGCCGCTGGTCGACGAGCTGCTGGTGATCGACTCCGGCTCGACGGACGGCACGGCGGAAGTCGCCCGGAAGGCGGGCGCCCGGGTGGTGCACCGCGACGCGATACTCCCGCGCATACCCGCGCTCCCCGGCAAGGGCGAGGTCCTGTGGCGCTCGCTCCTGGTCACCAGCGGTGACATCGTCTGCTTCATAGACGCCGACCTGAAGGACTTCTCCGCCGACTTCGTGTCCGGCATCGTCGGCCCGCTGCTCACCGACCCCGGGGTGCAGTTCGTGAAGGCGATGTACGACCGTCCCCTGGGTGACACCGCGGGTCAGGGCGGTCGCGTCACGGAACTGGTGGCCCGTCCGCTGCTCAATCTGCACTGGCCGCGGCTGGCCGGCTTCGTCCAGCCGCTCGGCGGCGAGTACGCCGTACGCCGCTCCCTCCTCGAACGGCTGCCCTTCCCCGTCGGCTACGGAGTGGAACTGGGCCTCCTGGTCGATGCGCTGCACACGGTGGGTCTGGACGCGCTGGCCCAGGTCGACGTGGGGGTGCGCAAACACCGCCACCAGGACGGGCAGGCGCTCGGCCGGATGGCGGCGGCGATCTACCGGACCGCTCAACTCCGCCTGTCCCGCGGCCACTTGGTACGGCCTTCGCTCACACAGTTCGAGCGCGGCGAGGACGGCTTCGTACCGCGCACCCATGCGGTGGACACCGAGGAGCGGCCCCCGATGCGCGAGATCGAGGAGTACGTTTCGCGCCGCGCGGCCTGACGTGGCCTGACTTCGCACGTTTGGGCGGTTCGTGATCGGGCTAGATTCCGCAACATGGTCTCCGCGCACGAAGCCCAGTCCGCTGCCCAGGTCCTCGTTGCGTCCAACCGCGGCCCTGTGTCGTACACCCTCGCCACGGACGGATCGCTCGACGCAAAGCGCGGCGGCGGCGGGCTCGTCTCCGGGCTGAGCGCCGTCAGGGACAAGCTGTGGGTGTGTGCCGCGCTCGGTGACGGGGACCGGGAGGCGGTCCGGCGCGGGGTCGGTGAGCAGGGCGTTCGGATGCTCGACATCGACGCGGCCGTCCACGCGGACGCGTACAACGGCATCGCGAACTCGGTGCTCTGGTTCGTCCACCACATGCTGTACCAGACGCCGCTGGAACCGGTCTTCGACGCGGAGTTCCGGCGGCAGTGGGCGTCGTTCGAGACATACAACCGGGCCTTCGCCGAAGCGCTCGCCGAGGAGGCGGGCCGGGGTGCGGCGGTGCTGGTGCAGGACTACCACCTGGCGCTGGTGCCCGGCATGCTCCGCGAGCTCCGCCCCGACCTTCGGATCGGCCACTTCTCGCACACCCCGTGGGCGCCCGTCGACTATTTCCGCCTGCTCCCCGACGACATCGCCGAGCAGCTGCTGCACGGCATCCTGGGCGCGGACCGGGCGGCCTTCCTGACCCGGCGCTGGGCGGACGCGTTCATCGGCTGCTGTACGGAGATCCTGGGCGGCACCGGCCGGACCAGGGTCGGGGTGCACGGGCTCGGCGCGGACGCGGCCTTCCTGCGCGGGCGCGCGCACGAGGCGGACGTGGACGAGCGGATGGCGGCGCTGCGGGAGCAGGTCGGCCCCGGGCGGAGGACGATCGTACGAGTGGACCGAACGGAACTGTCCAAGAACATCGTGCGCGGCCTGCTCGCGTACCGCGCGCTCCTCGAAGAGCGGCCGGAATGGCGTGAGCGCGTCGTCCATGTCGCCTTCGCGTACCCCTCACGGCAGGACCTGGCGGTGTACCGCGACTACACGGCCGAGGTGCAGCGGGTCGCCGACGAGATCAACGCCGTGTACGGCACGTCGGGCTGGACGCCGGTCGTGCTCCACGTCAGGGACGACTTCGCCCGCTCGCTCGCCGCGTACCGGCTGGCCGACGTGGCACTCGTCAACCCGATCCGCGACGGCATGAACCTGGTCGCCAAGGAGGTCCCGGTCGTCTCCGACCACGGCTGCGCGCTGGTGCTGTCGCGGGAGGCGGGGGCGTACGAGGAGCTGGGCGCCGACGCGATCGTGGTGAACCCGTACGACGTGTCCGCGACGGCGGCGGCGCTGCACGAGGCTCTTACGATGGCGGACGACGAACGGGCCGCGCGCACGGAGCGGCTGGCCGCTGCGGCGACGGCGCTGCCGCCGCAGCAGTGGTTCCTGGACCAGCTGGAGGCGCTGCGGCAGGAGTGACGCGGCCCGTCACACCTCGGTGGGATCCGACCGGAGACGGTGCGCCAAGGCCGAGAGGAACTCCACGACGGCTCCCGGGCCGTTCAACAGCAGATCGGCCCGCTCGGCCAGTTCGGGCACTTCCGCGCTGCCGCTGCAGACAAGCAGGCCGGGGATGCCGTCGGGGCCCTCGGTGCGGAGCTTCTCCACGGCGGCGTACGCGGCGAGGTCGCCGAGGTCGTCACCCGCATACAGAACGGACTCGGCGTCCAACTCCCGTGCGTACTGTGCGAGCGCCACACCCTTGTCCATGCCCGGCGGGCGCAACTCCAGGACCAGGCGGCCCGGTTCGACGATCAGTCCGTGCCGGGCGGCGAGCTCGCCGAGAGGGCCGCGCAGGGCCTCGAACGCGGCCTGCGGGTCGGCGGCGCGGCGGGTGTGGACGGCGAGCGCCCGGCCCTTCTCCTCGATCCAGGTTCCGTGCCACGAATCGAACCGGTCGAGCACGCCCGGGAGTTCGGCGCGGACCGCGGCTACGCCGGGGTGCGGGGCGGGGGCGTGGACGGTGCCGGAGACGGCGTCCCAGCGTTCGGCGCCGTAGTGGCCGAGAACGACGAGGTGGTCGAGGCCGGAGACTCCGGCGAAGCCGCCGTGCCGGACCGCGACGTCGGCCGGGCGGCCGGTGATCACGGCGACGGAGGCGACCTTCGGAGCGAGCGCGGCCAGGGCCGGGACGGCGCCGGGGTGGGCGCGGGCCTGCTCCGGGTCCGGGACGATCTCGGCGAGGGTGCCGTCGAAATCGAGGGCGACGACGGCACGGTCGGGGCGGGCGAGGAGAGCGGCGAGGCCTTCGCGGCCGGCCGGGGTGGTGGGGGTCGGCAGAGGCTGTTCCGGAGTGCTGCCCATGGGTCGAGGGTATCGGGGGTGGTGCGGTGCGGCTACGGCCGGCGACTGCGGCCGGCCTGTTCCCCTGCCCGCCTCTTCCCGGAACCGGGGGCTCTGCCCCGGACTCCCGCTCCCCGATCCGGCCTGATCCAAACGAAGGACCCTGGACGTACAGCGATGCCGCGATGTCACCGCCGCCCCCGCCGAGCCTCCCGGATCCGTCGCAGCCGGTTCACCGTCACCGGGTCCTCCTCCAGTGCCCGCCGGTCGTCCAGGAGCGCGTTCAGCAGCTGGTAGTAGCGCGTCGGCGAGATGCCCAGGCCCTCCCGGATCTCCCGCTCCTTCGCCCCCGGGCCGGGCCACGAGCGCCGTTCCACGGCCAGGACCGCACGCTCCCGGTCGGAGAGCCCGGTGCCAGGGCGGTCGGTGGGGCTGCCGGCAGGGGGCTCCGCTTCGGCGGAGCCGTCGTCGGGGGCGGTCATATGAGCCAACATATCGCCCGCCCCCGAACCCGCTACCCGGCCACCCGCTACTCCGCGTCCTCCGCCTTCGACGCCTCCGCCGAGATCGAACCGAGCACGGCGGCCGGGTTGGCGCCCGGTTCGACCGCCTTGCCGACCTCGTGCATGCTCCCAGCCAAGCAGCTGTCAACCCCTCACCCGATCGAGCGACCCACCACGCCCGCGCCGACACGCTGCGAAGACCATGCCACGGCCGACCCGATGGCGGACCTGATCCGGGCTCAGCGGCTCACGGTGGCGCTCGCCGAGTCGAAGGGATACGACCCGGACCACCCCCGCAATCTGTCGCGCAGCGTGATCCTGGCTCCCTGAGCTCGGCGGAAGGCCCGGTCGAAGGCGCGGTCCGGGGCGCGGTCCAGCGGCTTTGCCACACTTTTGTATGGATCCTCAACAAACGGCGAAAGTGGACTAGACCTATCGGGGGTCCTCGGGCGAAACTGTCTCCCGTGAAACACGTCATCGCCCTCGATGTGGGCGGCACCGGAATGAAGGCCGCACTGGTCGGGGCCGACGGCACCCTGCTGCACGAGGCTCGGCGCGCGACCGGCAGGGAGCGCGGACCCGACTCCGTCGTGGAGTCGATCCTCGCCTTTGCCGCGGAACTGCGCACCCACGGGGAGAAACACTTCGGCGAGAGCGCCGTCGCGGCCGGTGTCGCCGTGCCCGGCATCATCGACGCGGAGAACGGGATCGCGGTCTACGCCGCGAACCTGGGCTGGCGCGACGTCCCCCTGCGCACCCTGCTCGGCGAACGACTCGGCGGCGTACCCGTCGCGCTCGGCCACGACGTCAGGACCGGCGGCCTCGCCGAGGGCAGGATCGGCGCGGGCAAGGACGCCGACCGCTTCCTGTTCGTCCCGCTCGGTACCGGCATCGCCGGAGCCATCGGTATCGCGGGCACCATCGAGGCGGGCGCGCACGGGTACGCCGGCGAGATCGGGCACATCGTGGTCCGGCCGGACGGGCCGGACTGCGGGTGCGGACAGCGCGGCTGCCTGGAGACCCTCGCGTCCGCCTCCGCCGTCAGCCGCGCCTGGGCCGCCGCGTCGGGGGACCCGGAGGCCGACGCCGCGGACTGCGCGAAGGCCGTCGAATCGGGCGACCCCGCGGCCGTACGGGTATGGCAGGACGCGGTCGACGCGCTCGCCGCCGGGCTGGTCACCGCGCTGACCCTGCTGGACCCCCGCACGCTCATCATCGGTGGCGGTCTCGCCGAGGCGGGGGAAACCTTGTTCGTACCACTCCGTGCGGCCGTCGAGGAACGTGTCACGTTCCAGAAGCTGCCCGACATCGTCCCGGCGGCCCTCGGGGACACCGCCGGATGCCTGGGCGCAGGGCTGCTCGCCTGGGATCTTCTCTCCACGGAGGTATCCGCCTGATGGCCGGACGCGCAGACAGCACGGTTCTCGCCGGGGCCCGGGTGGTTCTTCCCACCGGGACCGTCGAGAACGGCCAGGTGATCGTCGAGGGCACCCAGATCGCGGGCATCACGTGGAAACCACTCACCGGCAGCAACCCCCCACGCCCCCCGGCCTCGTCAGCCCCGTACTCGGGTGCCCCAGGTCCGGCTGAGGGTGCCCGGACCATCGATCTGACCGGCCACTGGGTCGTCCCCGGCTTCGTCGACATGCACAACCACGGCGGTGGCGGCGCGTCCTTCACCTCCGGCACCGTGGACGAGGTTCTCACCGGCGTCCGCACCCACCGCGAGCACGGCACCACCACCCTGGTCGCCTCCACCGTCACCGGCGAGATGGACTTCCTCGCCGAGCGGGCCGGCATCCTCTCCGAGCTGGTCGAGCAGGGCGACCTGGCCGGGATCCACTTCGAGGGCCCGTTCATCTCGCCGTGCCGCAAGGGCGCGCACAGCGAGAAGCTGCTGCGCCACCCGGACCCGGCCGAGGTCCGCAAGCTGATGGACGCGGCGCGCGGCACCGCGAAGATGTTCACGCTCGCCACCGAACTGCCGGGCGGCATCGAGTCGGTGCGGCTGCTCGCCGAGCACGGCGTGATCGCCGCGATCGGGCACACCGACGCGACGTACGAGCAGACCGTCGAGGCGATCGATGCGGGCGCCACCGTCGCCACCCACCTGTTCAACGCGATGCCGCCGCTCGCCCACCGCGATCCCGGTCCGATCGCCGCTCTCCTGGAGGACGAGCGGATCACCGTCGAGCTGATCAACGACGGTACGCATCTGCACCCGGCCGCCCTGGGGCTGGCGTACCACCACGCGGGCGCCGCCCGCGTCGCGCTGATCACGGACGCGATGGACGCGGCCGGGTTCGGTGACGGCCGGTACCAGCTGGGTCCGCTCGCCGTCGAGGTCAAGGACGGCGTCGCCCGGCTCGTCGAGGGCAACTCGATCGCGGGTTCCACGCTCACCCTGGACACCGCGTTCCGCCGGGCCGTCACCCTCGACCGGATCCCGGTCGAGGACGTCGTGCAGTCCATCTCCGCCAACCCGGCACGGCTGCTCGGCGTGTACGACAAGGTCGGCTCGCTCGACCCGGGCAAGGACGCGGACCTCGTGGTCCTGGACGCAGACTTCGCGCTCAAGGGCGTCATGCGCAAGGGCGAATGGGTTATTGAACCCGAACTCGGGTGATTTCAGCCATTCTTGACAGTGGGCCGCATACGTAACGAAGAGACAGCGGTTGGCCCGGAGGTCTGGGCCGACCGCTCTCTCTTTGGCATGATCGCTTCGTAAACAGCAGGGAAAGCGCGTTCTGGCAAGGGATTCGCGCTCCGGCACGGATCGAAGGGGTGTCCGAGGTGATCCTCACGGTCACGCTGAACACGGCACTCGACCTGACGTACGGCGTACCGGCGCTGGTCCCGCACACCAGCCACCGCGTCGGTGACATATCCGAACGCCCCGGCGGCAAAGGACTCAACGTCGCCCGGGTGCTCTCCGCACTCGGCCACGAGACCGTGGTCACCGGCTTCGCCGGAGGCGCCACCGGAGCCGTACTCCGCGAGCTCCTGTCGGACCTCCCGCCGCGCGACGCACTCGTCCCCGTCGCCGGGAACACCCGCCGCACCATCGCGGTCGTCGACGCGGCCACCGGCGACACCACCCAGCTCAACGAACCCGGCCCACTCGTCAGCGCCGACGAGTGGACCGCCTTCCTCACCACGTACGAGAAGCTCCTCTCCGGCACGGACGCGGTCGCACTCTGCGGCAGCCTGCCGCCCGGCATCCACATCGGCGCCTACGCCGAACTGGTCCGCATCGCCCGCGCCGCCGAGGTCCCCGTTCTCCTCGACACCAGCGGCGAACCGCTGCGCCGGGGCATAGCCGCCCGCCCCGACCTGATCAAGCCGAACGCCGACGAGCTCGCCCAGCTCACCGGCTCCCGCGACCCGCTGCGCGCCACCCGTGACGCCCGCCGCCGGGGCGCGCACGGCGTGATCGCCTCGCTCGGCGCGGACGGCATGCTCGCCGTCACACCCGAGGGCGCCTGGCGGGCGGCGCCGCCGGACCGGGTCGCGGGCAACCCCACCGGAGCGGGCGACTCCGCGGTGGCCGGGCTGCTGTCCGGTCTCGTCGAGGGGCTGAGCTGGCCGGACCGGCTGCGCAGGGCGGTGGCACTGTCGACGGCGACGGTGCTGGCACCGGCGGCCGGGGAGTTCGACCGGGCGGCGTACGAGGAGCTGTTGCCGCGCGTCGGCATCGAGGAACAAGCACCGACGGTCTGAGAGCCCGTCGGGTGACCTCTGATCGGGCGGCCACGGCCTGGCACGCACGCTTCCCCGCGTTGCCGAAGGCCCTCGTAGCTCCGCTACGAGGGCCTTCCGGCGCCTTGGAATCGTGACCAGACCGCGTCCGCTTTCCGATCGAAGGTCACCCGACGGGCTCTGAGCAGCGCGGAACCGGCCCGCATCGCGCGCCCGGCACCGTCCCGGATCATCCCGCACCACACGAAGTCTCAGGGGGCAGCATGCCGCTCGTCAGCACCGGTGAACTCGTCTCGGCCGCCCAGGCCGACGGACGCTCAGTCGCCGCCTTCAACGTCATCACACTGGAGCACGCGGAGGCCATCGCCGCGGGCGCGGAACGCGCCGGGGCGCCCGCCATCCTGCAGATCTCCGAGAACGCCGTGAAGTTCCACGGCGGCCGGCTCTCCGCCATCGCCGCCGCGACCGCCGCCGTCGCCCGCGCCTCCCAGGCGCCGCTCGCGCTCCACCTCGACCACGTCGAGTCCGTGGAACTGCTGCACCAGGCGCACGACGAGGGCTTCGGCTCGGTGATGTTCGACGCCTCGAAGCTGACCTACGAGGAGAACGTGCGGGCCACGGCCGACGCGGTCGCCTGGGGCCACGAGCGCGGGATCTGGATCGAGGCGGAGCTCGGCAAGGTCGGCGGCAAGGAGGGCGAGGCCCCGCTCGACGCCCACGCCCCCGGCGTCCGGACCGACCCGGCCGAGGCCGCCGCCTATGTCGCGGCGACCGGCGTCGACGCGCTGGCCGTCGCGGTCGGCTCCTCGCACGCGATGACGGAGCGCACCGCCGCCCTGGACCACGCCCTGATCGGCCGGCTGCGCGACGCGGTCCCGGTCCCGCTGGTGCTGCACGGCTCCAGCGGCGTCCCGGACGAGGAGATCCGCCAGGCGGTCGCCTCCGGCATGCGCAAGATCAACGTGGGTACGGCGCTGAACACGGCGTTCACCGGCGCGGTGCGCGCGTACCTGGCCGAGAACCCGACGGGCGTCGACCCGCGCAAGTACATCGTCCCGGGCCGCGAGGCGATGGCCACGACGGTGGCGGGGTTCCTGAGCCTGATGGGCTGACCCGCCCGGCACATACAGAACCGGCCCCACCGCCCTCGTCGGGTGGTGGGGCCGGACTTCGTTCGGGGTTCAGCGTGTCTGGTGGCCGGCCTTCAGCGACAGCTGGTCCAGGTTGGCGTCGCACTGGTCGCCCTCGTTGCACGAGATCATCAGCGTGTTCGGGCCCTTGTTGAGGTTGACGTAGGCGTACGTCGTCGTCCAGCCCTTCTCCAGGTCGCCGTCCGGGGCGTGCGCGAAGTTCGTCATGTTTATCGAGCGGGGGGCCTCGGTGTTCACCGTCAGCGACGTCTTGGCGTCCTTGCCGGGCACGCCGTACGTCACGAACAGCGTGTACTCGCCGGCCGCCGGCACGTCGACCGACCAGGTCGCGGACCTGCCGACCTCGTTCAGATTGATGTACTGGCCGTTCGCGCTCTTCGCGCCCTTGACCGAGTTGTCGAGCGTGGCCGTGCCGCCGAGCTTCAGCGTCGCCGCGTCCTGCTTCGGCAGCTCCGCCGGGGCCTCGGAGGACGTGTCGGACTGCTTCGGCTTCGGGGACTCCTCGACCTGACCGGCGGGACCGGCCGAGGTGGCAGCCTCGTCCTTCTTGTTGCCGTCCTTGCCGTCGTTCGTGATCATCGCGACGCCGATGCCGACGAGCACGACCGCGACGACCGCGATCGCACCGATCAGCAGGCCCTTGGTGTTCGGACCGCCGCTGCCGGGACCGCCGCTGCGTCCGCGGCCGCCCTGCACCGGGACGTGCGCGGTGGGACCGCCGCCGGGGTACGTCTCCGGGGCGGCGTACTGGGCGTTCGGCCCGCCGTACTGCCCCTGCTGCTGCCCGCCGTACGGCTGCTGCGGCACCTGCTGCCCGTACTGGCGCTCGCCGACCGTCCGCACCTGGTTGTACGAGGTTCTGGGCACGCCGGGCTGCGAGGCAGGACCCGGATAGCCGTAGCCGCCCTGCCGCGGCGACTGGGCGCCGGGCGCCTGCCCGTCCTCGTACAGGTAGCCGAACGGATCGTCGTCCTCGGGTGTGCTTGCGCCGTTGTTCCCGGCCGTCATCCCTGGGTCACTCCTCACCATGTCGCCAGCCGTCGCCGAATATCGCCGGCCGTCGCCGACCGGCCGAGCCTACCTCGAACGGAGCACACCACGAATTGCCATCACCCTTCGGGGTGCCGTGCCGGAACCGGGGCGGGGTACGGGAACGGACCTGCCGTGAACGTCAGCCGGCCCTGCGGTGAACCTTCGACCGCGACCGCTTCTCCACATACATCCGCTGGTCGGCGGAGCGCAGCACCTCTTCGGCGGTCATGCCGCAGCCGGCCCAGCCGATCCCGAAACTCGCCCCGACGCGCACTGCACGGCCATCCACCCGAATGGGGGGAATGATGGCGTTACGCAACCGTACGGCCAGGTCTGCGGCGTCCGCGGCACCGAGCCCGTCCGCGAGGACGACGAATTCGTCGCCCCCGAGCCGGGCGACGGTGTCGCCGTCGCGCACACAGGTGGTGAGCCGCCGGGCGACCTCGATCAGGACGGCATCGCCGGTGTGGTGCCCGAAGCGGTCGTTGATGGACTTGAAGCCGTCGAGGTCGCAGAAGAGGACCGCGAGCCCCTTCGTCCCGTCGTCCTGCTCGCCGTCGGGCGCCACCGCGTGCACATGGTGGTCGTACGGGCCGCCGCCCGCCACCGCGTCCGCCTCGAAGCCGTCGGCCCGGAAGCCGTGCATCCGGGCGTCCATGTCCTCGACGTCGCCGTACGCCGCGTCCAGCGCCTCCACGGCGGTGGCCGCCGGCGAGTACGGGCGCTCGCAGAGCCGGGCGCCGAGCCGGGCGCGCAGCTCGGCGCTGTTGGGCAGGCCGGTGAGCGCGTCGTGCGAGGCGCGGTGCGCGAGGTGCAGATCGTGGCGCTTGCGCTCCTCGATGTCCTCCACATGGGTGAGGAGGAAGCGGGGGCCGTCGGCGGTGTCCGCGACGACGGAGTTGCGCAGCGAGACCCAGAGATAGGTGCCGTCCCGGCGCCCGAGCCGCAGCTCGGCGCGGCCGCCCTCGGCGGACGTACGCAGCAGGGTGCCGACGTTCTCGGGGTGCACGAGGTCGGCGAAGGAATAGCGGCGCAGGACGGAGGCGGGCCGGCCGAGGAGCCGGCACAGTGCGTCGTTGGTGCGCAGCAGCCGGCCGTGCTGGTCGCCGCCCATCTCGGCGATGGCCATACCGCTGGGGGCGTACTCGAAGGCCTGGCGGAAGGATTCCTCGCTGGCCCGCAGCGCCTGCTGCTCCCGTTCGAGCCGGACCAGGGCACGCTGCATGTTTGCTCGGAGCCGGGCGTTGCTGATCGCAATGGCCGACTGGGACGCGTACATCTGGAGGGCCTCGCGACCCCAGGCGCCGGGGCGGCGGCCGTTGCGCGGGCGGTCGACGGATATGACGCCGAGGAGGTCCCGGCCGCCGCCGGACGCGTGCATCGGGGCGTAGAGCCGGTCCTGCGGATGCCACTCGTCCTCGAAGCGAGGCTCGGGACCTTCGGTGTGCCACTGCGGTACGTCGTCGTCGAGGAGGACCCAGCCGTCGGTGTGCGGTATGAAACAGAGCTCGTCCCAGCACTCCCCCATGGAGAGCCTGCGCTCCCAGGAGGTGCGCGAGCCGACGCGGCCGGTGATCAGCGCTTCGGCGGCGGTGTTGCCCGCGAACGCGGCGACGACGAGCTCGCCGTCGGGGCGGACGAGGTTGACGCAGGCCAGCTCGTACCCGAGACCGGCGACGATTCCGTCGGCCACGGTCTGCAGTGTGTCGGCCAGGCTCCGCGCCGTGTTGAGATCGGCGACGGCCTGATGCAGCTGCCGCATCGTCGCCAGACGAACGTACGGCTCCGACTCGGCCTCCATTGCTCGCACTCCCCGAGACCTCGACAGCACTCCAGGTTTCATATCGACGTACTTGATCGCAGTGTCACGGCCACTGAATCACAGTGAGCTGTGCACCCGGTACGCAGGGTCAACAAATATTTCGCTCTGTGACTCAAGTCACAACAGGTGGCGAAGGGTACCGGGCGGCCTGCGGAAGAGGTCCGTCCTTTTCTTGAACGCAAATCTGCACATTGCCCGGCATCGCGCCTCGTTGCATTGTGTCGTGGCGGTGCGACCTCATGGGGCCGGAGTCCTAGGACCCGGCTGGTCCCCTGGCCCGATGCGACCGCGCGCGGGCAACGGTTAGCGTGCCGGTGTGTTGCAGACGAAACCCCCCACCCCGCGATCCGAGCCCATCCCCCATCCTGAAGGGGTGAGCAACGAGGAGTTCCGCGGCGCCCTCGCCCGGCTGGCCGCAGGCGTGGTCCTGATCACCGCCCAGGAGCCGCCGCTCGACGAGAACGGGCGCGGCGAGGACGTGGGGATGACGGCAACCGCCTTCATGTCCGTGTCACTGGACCCGCCCCTGGTCCTGGTGAGCCTGCGCAACGGCTCCCGGATGGACGACCTGCTGGACGAGCAGCCGTTGTGGGCGGTCTCCGTGCTCGCGGAGAGCCAGCGGCACGTCGCGGGACGGTTCGCGATGAAGGGCCGGATCAGCGATCGGCTGCTGTTCGACGACATCCCCTATGTACGGGGAGAGGTGTCCGCCGCACCTCTGATCGGCGGCGCCCTCGCCACTCTGGAGTGCCGCACGGAGCAGCGGGTGCTCGCGGGCGACCACACGCTGGTGATCGGGCGGGTGGTGAGCGCGGCGCTGCCGAGCGCGGACGGCGGGCCGCTGACGTACTTCCGGGGGCGCTACCGGCAGCTGAGCTGACCCGGAGTCGCCGGCGCCCGCCGGTCGGGGCCGGAACGGATCGCGGGTGCGGTCAGCCCGCCGGTCGGGGCCGGAACGGATCGCGGGTGCGGTCAGCCCGCCGGTCGGGGCCGGAACGGATCGCGGGTGCGGTCCGCCCGCCACCGCCGGAGCGGCCGCGGACGCCGCCTACCAGTGCGGCCGCGGGCGCCGCCTACCAGTCGCGGCCGGAGCGGCCGCGCTTCGTGTCGCCGCGCTGCTTCTTCTCGCGCAGCCGCCGTTCGTTGATCCCGCGCGGGATCCTGGTCTTGCGGCGCGGCTTGGGGGGCGGCGCGGTGGCTTCGGCCAGCAGGGCGGCGAGGCGGACGAGTGCGGTCTCGCGGTTGCGCCACTGGGAGCGGTGCTCCGACGCCCGTACGGTGACCACGCCGCCCACCAGCCGGCTCTCCAGCCGCTGGAGCGCCCGCTCCTTCCACACCTCGGAAAGCGACTCGGTCGCTGCGAGGTCGAAGCGCAGCTCCACCTGGGAGTCGCTGGTGTTGACGTGCTGACCGCCGGGCCCGGAGGACCGCGAGAAACGCCACATGAGTTCGGCCTCCGGCAGGGAGACCGAACCGCGGATGACATAGGGCCCGGACATGACACCCATGTTCCCTGGCCGGGGACCCGTTCGTCACCTTCTTTTTGCCGCACCCGCCCGTCGGCCCGGCTGCGCATTCGGTAAAGAAAGCAAAGAGACCAGGAACCTCTCGGTCCTCCGCCTGCGTTATGACGGGTGACGGTAGCTTCGTGAACGCATGAAGCCCGCACACGACGATGAAAGGGACTTCCCATGGCAGTAAGCCTGTCCAAGGGCGGCAACGTCTCGCTCACCAAGGAGGCCCCGGGCCTGACCGCCGTCACGGTCGGCCTCGGCTGGGACGTCCGTACCACCACCGGCACCGACTTCGACCTCGACGCCTCGGCGATCGCGGTGAACGCGACGGGGAAGGTCGTCTCCGACGGCCACTTCGTCTTCTTCAACAACAAGTCGACGCCGGACCAGACCATCGTCCACACCGGTGACAACGTCACGGGCCAGGGCGAGGGCGACGACGAGCAGATCAACGTCAACCTGGCGGGCCTCCCTGCCGACGTCGACAAGATCGTCTTCCCGGTCTCCATCTACGACGCCGAGACGCGCAGCCAGAACTTCGGCCAGGTGCGCAACGCGTTCATCCGCATCCTCAACCAGGCCGGCGGCGCCGAGATCGCCCGCTACGACCTGAGTGAGGACGCCGCCACCGAGACCGCGATGGTCTTCGGCGAGCTGTACCGCAACGGCGCGGAGTGGAAGTTCCGCGCGGTGGGCCAGGGATACGCTTCGGGTCTGCGCGGCATCGCGCAGGACTTCGGCGTCAACCTCTGACGCAGCACGCAGCACGCAGCACGTAGGCATGTAGCCACGTAGGCCCCTGAGGGGCCGCACCCCGGGAGCCCCCGGCCGATGCTTTTCGGCCAGGGGCTCCCGTCCGTCTGCCCTGCCGTCAGCCATCCGTCATCCATCCCCTACGCACCGACGGCCTTAGTACGCATATCGGATGACGCTTCCTCACTGACGGACAAGATCAGGTCAAATCATTGACACGCCCCTGCCAAAATTGGGCGCACCGGTGCCACTCTCACCGCACACCCCGTCACGGTGCTTCTGACCGATTGAAGGAGAACGAGTGAGAACCACTCTGCGTGCCGCCGCTCTTGCCGCCACCGCCGCCATGGTCGTCGTCGGCGTACAAGCAGGTTCGGCCGGTGCGGCCCCGGACCGCGCGTCCGGGGCCACCGCCCTGCCGACCAGCGCCTCCCAGCGGGCCACGGCCATCAAGGAAGCCCAGGCCGGGGCCGCCACGACCGCCGAGAAGATCCAGCTGGGCGGCAAGGAGAAGCTCGTCGTCCGCGATGTCGTCAAGGACGCCGACGGCACCGTCCACACCCGCTACGAGCGCACCTACGACGGCCTGCCCGTCCTCGGCGGCGACCTGGTCACCCACACCCGGAAGGACGGCTCCTTCAAGGGGGTCTCCAAGGCCACGAACGCCAAGATAGCCGTGGCGTCGACGGAGGCCGGGACCAGCGCCAAGTCCACTGGCCGGAAGGTGATCTGGGCCGCCACCGGCAAGCCCACGCTTGCGTTCGAGAACGTGGTCAAGGGCACCCAGCACGACGGGACGCCCAGCGAGCGTCACGTCATCACGGACGCCACCACCGGCAAGGAGCTCTACTCGTACGAGGGCATCGACACCGGGTCCGGCACCAGCCAGTACAGCGGCACGGTGACGGTCGGCACCACGGCCGCCGGGTCCGCCTTCAACCTGACCGACGGTGGTCGCGGCGGGCACAACACGTACGACCTGAACGGCGGCACCACCGGCACCGGGACCCTCTTCACCGACGCCGACGACATCTGGGGCAACGGTCTCGCGACCAACCGTCAGACCGCCGCCGTCGACGCCCACTACGGCGCGGCCGTGACGTGGGACTTCTACCAGAACGAGCTGTCGCGCAACGGCATCGCGGGCGACGGCAGGGCCGCCTACTCGCGGGTCCACTACGGCAACGCGTACGTCAACGCCTTCTGGTCCGACAGCTGCTTCTGCATGACGTACGGCGACGGCTCGGGCAACCTCAAGCCGCTCACCTCGCTGGACGTCGCCGGGCACGAGATGAGCCACGGTCTGACCGCGTCCACCGCCGGTCTGAACTACAGCCGCGAGTCGGGCGGTCTCAACGAGGCGACCAGCGACATCTTCGGCACCTCGGTCGAGTTCTACGCCGCCAACAGCAGCGACGTCGGCGACTACCTCATCGGCGAGAAGATCGACATCAGGGGCAACGGCACCCCGCTGCGCTACATGGACAAGCCGAGCAAGGACGGCTCCTCCGCCGACTCCTGGTCGAAGACCGTCGGCCGCCTCGACGTCCACTACTCGTCCGGGGTCGCCAACCACTTCTTCTACCTGCTGTCCGAGGGCAGCGGCGCGAAGACGGTCAACGGGGTCTCGTACGACTCGCCGACCTCCAACAACTCCACGGTCACCGGGATCGGCCGGGTCAAGGCCTACAAGATCTGGTACAAGGCCCTCTCCACCTACATGACGTCGACCACCAATTACGCCGGGGCGCGCGTCGCGACCCTGCAGGCGGCGACGGACCTGTACGGAGCGAGCAGCGCGGAGTACGCGGCGGTGGCCGCCGCCTGGTCCGGCGTCAACGTGAAGTAGCCCCTGCCTCTGGGGTTCCCGGAGCCGGTCAGCCCTCCGTGGCGGGCCGGCTCCTGCCGTACAGCCAGGTGTTCCACAGGTCCGTCAGATCCAGGCCGGTCGTCTTCTCCACATAGGCGGTGAAGTCGGCCGTCGACGCGTTGCCGTGCCGGTGCGCCTTCGTCCAGCCCCTGACGAGGGCGAAGAACCGCTCGTCGTCGCCCACCGCCTGCCGGATTTTGTGGATCACCATCGCCCCGCGCCCGTACACCGGTGCCTGCGAGATGTCCGCGGCCGTCGGCGGATCGGCCGGCGGGAACGCCCAGTTGGCATCGCTCGCGAAGGCGCGGTCGAAGCTGTCCTTGACGGGGACGCCCTCCTTGTCCGCCTGCCACAGCCACTCCGCGTACGTCGCGAAGCCCTCGTTGAGCCACATGTCCCGCCAGCTCTCGGGCGTGACGGAGTCCCCGAACCACTGGTGGGACATCTCGTGGACGAGGAGCCCGACGTCCGGCGGGCCGGGGAAGAACGGACGGTTCTGGCTCTCCAGCGCATACCCGGCGTCGTTCGCGCGGTCGATGATCGCCCCGGTCGAGGAGAACGGATACGGGCCGAAGCGCTCGGCCTCCCACCGCACGACCTCGGGGATCCGGGCCAGGGTCCGGGCGCTCGCCGCCGCCGACTTCGGGTCCACGGCCGTGAACACCTTGATGCCGTCGGGGGTCGTCGACGCCTTCGTGTCGAAGTGCCCGATGGCGAGCGTCGCGAGATAGGTCGCCATGGGCGCGGCAGCGTGCCAGTGGAACGTGGTGGTGCCACCGGAGGCCCTACGGGACGTCAGCTCGCCGTTGGACACGGCGGTCAGGCCCTTGGGAACGGTGACCGTGAGGTCGTAGGACGCCTTGTCGCTCGGATGGTTGTTGCCGGGGAACCAGGCCATCGCCCCGACCGGCTCACCGAGCGCCACCGATCCGTCCGCCGTCCTCAGCCAGCCCTCCTTCGACTTGTCCGGGTCGGTGAGGGTCAGCGGGGAACCGGAGTAGCGGACGACCGTACGGAACGTCCTGCCCTTGTGGAGATGGCTCTCCACCTCGGCATCGGGGCGCAGCGTCAGTTCGTGGGCCGCCCGGTTGACGGCGGCCGGGCGGCCCTCGACCTGCGCGGACTCGACAGTCAGCCCGGCCAGGTCGAGATTGAAGGCGCTGAGGTCCTGGGTGGCGCGCGCGGTGATCACGGCAGTGCCGCGCAGGTGCTGGGCGGCCGGGTCGACGTCGAAGGTGAGGTCGTAATGGGTGACGTCGTACCCGCCGTTGCCGGCCTTCGGGAAGTACGGGTCGCGCAGACCGGCTGCGCCGGGGGTGCCCTCCACACCGCCGGTCCCGACGGAGCAGGCGGTGCCGAGGGAGACGACGGTGGTCGTGGCGAGGGCCAGGATCAGAGCGGTGGGGCGCACACAGATGATCCTATGTGCGGAATGTCGGTTTGGCGGATCGGTGGATGCTCACCTCGGTTCCCGGTTCCGCAGCAGCGCCGCGATCTCCGCGAACCCGCGCCGCTCCGCGTGTCCGCTCGGCGTCCCAGGGCCGCACCACGCTCTCCCCACCGGTCGCCAGCCGTGTCATGGCCCGCATGCGCAGCCCCCTGCCGACGCTCACCGACCGCGAACGCGACATCCTGGGCCAGCTGTCCCAGGGCCTGGGCAACCGGGACATCGCCCGGGCCCTGTTCATCAGCGAGGCCACGGTCAAGACGCACCTGGGCCGCATCTACGACAAACTCGGCGTCGACACCCGCGCGGGCGCCGTGGCCGTGGCGAAGGAGCAACGGCTGCTGCCGTGAGCCGGGCCGCCTGCGGCGAGGACCGCCGCAGCGCCACGCGCCCGCGGTCCCGGGGGCGCGTGGGGCACCCCACCGCTCCGGCATCGACGCACCCCCGGGCATGACACCATCGAACTGTGCTCGACATCGGCTACTCCCTCTCCCGACGCTTCCCCGATCCCCCGCAGACCGACTACCGCCGCGCGGACGTCCACGCCCTGCGGCACGACCTGTTCTCCGGGGACGTCTACCTCGCGGACACCAAGGCGGACCGCGAGGTATCCACAGCCTGGGGATGGGTGCCCGTGCTCGACTTCGCCTGGGCGCTCTGCGACATCGTCGAGCAGATCGACCAGGACCCCCGCGGCAGCCGCTCGCACCGGCGGCAGTTCGCCGAGCTGGACTTCACCGAGTCGTCCGACCGGATGCTCTTCGAGCGCCGCTTCGGCTGGGTCGATGTCGAAGCCGACTGGATGCCCGGCGACGAGCCCCCCCTCACCTTCAGCCACTCCCTGCTGCGCCGCGAGGCCCGCGACTTCCTGCACGACCTGATCGCGGACCTCGCCGACATGCACGAGGGACTCGCCGACAACCCCGTGATCTGGGACCTCCAGGCCCGCTTCCCCCGGGTCTGACGAGCGAATCCGGGGAAACCGGCTGGGGGTGTCCGGCGGCCGCGGCCCCGGCCATGATCCGCCGGACACTCCCTACGCCTCCACCCGCACCCCGATCTGCGCCGCGAACGCCGGGGCCAGTTCCATCAGCTGCACCGGGCTGATCACCGCCCCCGCCAGCCGCTCCACCCCACGGGCGATGTCCAGCTCGGCGGCCGTCCGCAGGTCAACCGACTCCATCCGTACGGAACTGAAGTCGGCCCGCTTCAGCACACAGTCCCGGAACTCCACCCGCACCAGCTGCGCGTCCCCGAAGTCCGGCTCGGACAGCACGCAGCCCTCGAAGACCACGTCCTTCAGCCGTGCCGTGCGCAGGTTCAGATAGTCGATCTTCCCGCCGCGCACATGGACCCGCTCCAGCACCGCGCCGTGCAGCTGCACCCCGCCCAGCCGTGCGTCCACCACCTCCACATCACGCAGCGACGCCCCCGCGAGATCGGTGCCCACCCCCCGCACCCCCGTCAGGACCGAGTCGATGAAGCGGGCCCTGATCAGCTCCGTACGATCGAGCGCGCATCCCTCCAGCGCACAGTCCATGAACCGGGCGCCCGGACCCGACTCGTCCGCGAGGTCCGTCCCCTCGAACCGCACACCGTCGTAGTCCCCGTCCGGCTCCAGCCCCACCCCGTCGTACGGAACGAGCGGCGGCAACCGCACCTCCGGCCGTCGCGCCGCCGCCACGGCGTCCTTCCCGCCACCACTCCTGCTGTTACGTGCCATGGCCCCATCGTGACCCACGCCACTGACAACGCCCCCGCGGGCCGCCTGCGTCCCGCCGTCCAGCGCTTCCCGCTCACCGAGGCGGCCGCCCACCGCGCCCTGGAGACGCGCGGCACGATGGGCAAGGTCGTCCTCGTCCCCCAGGGCCTCGGTCAGCCGCCGAGCTCCGCCAGCGCCCCGTCCGTCAGCCGGTACACCGTCCACTCGTCCTGCGGGCGCGCACCCAGCGACTCGTAGAACGCGATGGACGGGGCGTTCCAGTTCAGCACCGACCACTCCAGACGCTCGTACCCCCGCGCCACACAGATCCGCGCCAGCTCCGTCAGCAGCGCCTTGCCGTGCCCGCCGCCGCGCCGGTCGGGGCGTACGTACAGGTCCTCCAGGTAGATGCCGTGCACCCCGCGCCACGTCGAGAAGTTCAGGAACCAGAGCGCGAAGCCCACGATCTCCCCGTCCTCGTCCGACTCGGCGATGTGCGCATACGCGGCGGGCCGCTCGCCGAACAACGCCTCGTGCAGCTGCTCCTCGGTGGCGTTCGCCTCGTGGAGCGCCTTCTCGTACTCGGCGAGTTCGCGGACCATGGAATGGATGACAGGGATATCGGCAGCAGTAGCGGTACGAATCATGGGAGCAGCGTAAGCAGCCGCCCCGCCCACCGGCTTCCCGCTATCCCCGGCCCAGCAGCTGCCGGGCGATCTCCGCCTGCTCCGGCCCCAAGCGGCTCTCCCCGTCCAGCCGCAGCCCCCACTCGCCCAGGAACCGGTCCGCGAGCCCCGGGAGCGCGGCCACGAACGTCCGCCCGGTCTCGCCGTTGTACTTGGACCGGGTGGCGATCAGCGCGTCCGGAATGTCAATCACGCACCCGATCGTAGGCCCGTGCGTCAATCGGTTATGCCCCCCAGCAGCCCGGCCCCGCCCACGAACCCGCTCCCCCTCCCGACGCGCACCCTGCGCGCCGTCCGCTTCTGGATCCGGAGCGCGCCCGGCACGTACATCTGGCTGGCGACCCTCTTCGTCACCACGGTCGTGGTACATCAGATGTCCCCCGACTTCGAGGAGGACTTCCTGCGTCAGCACTCGACCAACATCCACGAGCTCGTCCGCGACCCGGTACGTGTCCTCATCTCCAGCGCCTTCTGGATCGACAGCGGCAAGTGGCTCCCGTACGCCTTCCTCTTCACGGTCTTCCACGCCCCCGCCGAACGCCGGCTGGGCACGCTGCGCTGGCTGGCGGTTGCCGCACTCGCCCACATCCTGGCCACCCTCGTCAGCGAGGGCATCCTCGCCTGGGCCGTCCGCCACGGACAGGCACCCACGTCCGCGGTCAACACCTTGGACGTCGGGGTCAGTTACGCACTCGCGGGCGTCGTCGCCGTCCTCACGTACCACGTCCCCCGGCCCTGGCGGTACGCGTACCTCTTCGCCGTCCTCGTCATCTACGGCATCCCCCTCATCACCGGCCCCACCTTCACCGACCTCGGCCACATCACCGCCGTCCTCATCGGTCTCGCCTGCTATCCGCTCGCCCGGGGGAGGACGAAACCGCCCCCGCGCAGTAACGTCCCGTCGCACAAGAACTCGGCTTCACACGGACAAGCAGGGGCAACATGAGCACCGTCAGCACGGTCAACGGCGGAATATCGTTCTGGTACGCGGACCAAGGCACGCCCGTCCCGCGCGAGCCCCTGCCCGGCGACACCACCACAGACGTCTGCATCGTCGGCGGCGGATACACCGGACTCTGGACGGCGTACTACCTCAAGAAGGCCGTCCCCTTCCTGAACATCACCGTCCTCGAAGCGAAGTTCTGCGGTTACGGCGCCTCCGGCCGCAACGGCGGCTGGCTCTACAACGGCATCGCAGGCCGCGACCGCTACGCGAAACTCCACGGCCACGACGCCGCCGTCCGCCTCCAGAAGGCAATGAACGACACCGTCGACGAGGTCGTACGCGTCGCCGCCGAAGAGAACATCGACGCCGACATCCACCAGGGCGGCGTCCTCGAAGTGGCCTACACACCGGCCCAGCTGGCCCGCCTCAAGGACTTCCACTCCGTCGAGATCGCCTTCGGCGAGACCGGCCGGGTCCTGCGCGGCGCCCGCGAGACCGCCGAACGCATCCGCGTCACCGGAGCCGTCGGCTCCTCCTGGACGCCGCACGGCGCCCGCCTGCACCCGGTCAAACTCGTCAAGGGGCTCGCCGACGCCGTCGAGGCGCTCGGCGTCACCATCCACGAGTCGACCCCCGTCACCGAGATCAAACCCAAGCACGCCCACACCCCGTACGGCACCGTCCGCGCCCCATACATCCTGCGCTGCACCGAGGGCTTCACGGCCAACCTCAAGGGCCAGAAGCGCACCTGGCTCCCGATGAACTCCTCGATGATCGCCACCGAACCGCTCCCGAAGTCGGTCTGGGACACCATCGGCTGGGACGGCCGCGAGACGCTCGGCGACATGGCCCACGCCTACATGTACGCCCAGCGCACCGCCGACGACCGCATCGCACTCGGCGGCCGGGGCGTCCCGTACCGCTTCGGCTCCGGCACCGACAACGACGGACGCACCCAGCCCGCCACCATCGAGGCCCTCCGCGAGATCCTGGTCCGCTTCTTCCCCACCACCGCGGGCGCCCGCATCGACCACGCCTGGTCCGGCGTCCTCGGCGTCCCCCGCGACTGGTGCGCCACGGTCACCCTCGACCGCTCCACCGGACTCGGCTGGGCCGGCGGCTACGTCGGCTCCGGCGTCGCCACCACCAACCTCGCCGCCCGCACCCTGCGCGACCTGATCCAGCAGGACTCCGGCCAGTCGGGCCCCACCGGCCTGACCACCCTCCCCTGGGTCAACCACAAGGTCCGGCGCTGGGAGCCGGAACCCTTCCGCTGGATCGGCGTCCACGGCATGTACGCGGCCTACCGCACCGCGGACCGCCGCGAACTCACCTCGGCCGGAGCCACCACCGACCCGATCGCCCAGGTGGCGGACCGGCTGGCGGGACGGCACTGAAAAACATTCGTCACGTAAGCGAGCATGGCAACCATGAGCAGGGAACAGCGGCCCAATCCGCGCTTGAACGAGGATCTGTTGTTCAACGTGGCGCCCGGAGGGCCGCCGCGCTACAGCCCACTGACCCACAAGCCCGTTCAGTACCTCACGGTCTCGGACAGGGACGGTCAGGTGATCGGCTACGTATGGGCGAACGACGAGGACGATGCCGCCGGGTGGGAAGTCCGGAAGGCGGGCGGCGATGAGGTATTCAACAAGGGCGCCAGATGGGCCAGGAAGCTCCACGACGCAAAGGCCCGCGGGGTTGCACCGACCGCCGCCCTGGCAGAGATGATCCAGGAGTCGGACCCCACGAAGAGCAGCCACGTCGTGCCCGGCTCCCTGACCGAGGCGCCGAACGCCGACGTGGTCAGGCGACTGGCCAACCCGACCTGAGGCCCTGGGCTCCCGCGGATCCACGGCCCACGTGATTGCGCCCACTGCCCTGTTCGCCCGGGACACGTTCGTTCTGACCACCGTCGGCTGCGGCGGCGCAGGCGGCGCAGGCGGCGCCGCAGCCGACGCCGGCAAGGTCATCGACCCCATGACCTACATCGCCAAAGGCGCCGGCGCAGTCCTCTCCAAAATCGATAACATGACCAAAGGCGTCAAAGGCATCAGCAACACCGAAATCCCCAGAGTGATCTGAACGAAGCACGCCGTGGCGATTGTTGTTCCCCGGCATGGTGAGGCAGGACCCAACTCCGCGCGCTGGGCCGAGGCTCTCGGTGAGAGCCAGGCCGGCTCGATCGCCCGCCTCGAATCGTCGCCGACCGTGATCGACTCCGCGTTCCGTACCGCTCTCCTCCACGTGGAGGCGCGTTGCACGGTCGATCCGCAGGCCGCGAAGCTGGAAACGTGGGAAGCGGTTGTCTCCGCAATGCGGGTGGGGTCGGCGCTGTTCGCCGTGACGGGGGCGACCGAGGGGACCGTCGAGTGCCGTATCAATCGCGAGATGCGGACTCTCCCGGCCATCGGGCAGCGTTCGTTCGCCGACGCGGGAAACTGGCTGACGGTGTTCTGGCTGGCGATCGTGTGCCGTGACCAGAAGAGGATGACGCAGCTGTGCCAGATTCCGCTGGATCGTCTGCGCTCGCCCGAGGGAGAGTGCGACGAGTACATCTACCACTGGGTGGATGCTCTGCAGACGTACTGGCCTGGCGGAGAAGCTGGTGGCCGCGATCGAAGGGTCCTGTCCCGAATGCTCATCGCTCTGGGCACCGAGGCCGCAATGAAGGGCTACCGCGTCCGCTACACGCTCGCCACGAAACTGGTGAACGAACTGGTCGAGGCCGCCGACGAGAAGCAGCTCAACAAGACCATCGCCCGCTACGGACGCGTCGACCTTCTCTGCATCGATGAGCTGGGCTACATGGAACTCGACCGCCGCGGCGCTGAACTCCTCTTCCAGGTTCTGACCGAGCGTGAGGAGAAGAACAGCGTCGCCATCGCATCCAACGAGTCCTTCGGCGGCTGGACCAAGACCTTCACCGACCCCCGCCTCTGCGCGGCCATCGTCGACCGCCTCACCTTCAACGGCACCATCATCGAAACCGGCACCGACTCCTACCGCCTCGCCAGCACCCGCGCACGAGCCGAAGAGCCTGCCAAGGCCGGCTGAGCTCAGGGCGACCAGACATACGGTGTCGTCGTGGTGACCGCGTGCAGGCCAAGGCGGGTGAGGATCGGGGCGCTGTCGGCTGAGGCGTCGACGTAGACGTAGGGGACATCGCGGGCGGCAGCGAGTTGGGCTCGGTGGGCGACCATGGCCCGGTAGATGCCCTGTCCGCGCCATTCCTTGAGCGTTGAGCCGCCCCAGAGGCCGCCGAAGTCGACGCCGTCCTTGAACACCAGCCAGGCGGCGCAGACGACTTCGGTGCGTGCCTCGGCGACGAGTACGATGGTGTTTTCTGGGGCGTTCTCGATCCGGGCGGCCAGGTCGTCGGCGAGCCAACCCCAATTCTCGCCCCAGACGGCGCTCTCCATAGCGGCGATGCGCTGGAGGTCTGATCTGGCGGTGACACGGCGGAGGGTCACGCCGTCGGGCAGGACGGGGTCTGCGGCAAGGTCTGCGGACTGCCCGATGAGCACGGTCTCGCTGTCCTCGGCGACGAAGCCGGCCGCCGTGAGTCGGTCAGTGAGGTCGGCGGGGAGATCATGGGCGCGAGTCTTCCATTCGACCGCCTCACCACGGGCAGCGTAGAAGTCACGCTGCCGCGCTATGAGCGTGTCGAGTTCTGCCCCGCACACACCGAGGTCGCGTGGGCCCGTGACGAAGCCACGGTGCCAACCGACGACACGGGTCAACGGGCCGTCCTTCTCCATGCGGGCGCTGCCGCCAGACGGGGTGACACCACGGAGTTGGGCGTCATACGCGGCGCGGAGTTCGTCGATCAGAATGTCCTTCACTCGAACACCGTACGGACCGGGTCAAGTGATTAAACGCCGGTCGAAACCGCGCGAACATCAAGGGGCTGCACTCTCTCACCCGGCCACCGGAGATCAGACAGGTACTGACCTCTGCCGCTACCTGCCTCGACGGCCAGCCGCCCTTCGGGCGGCTGGCCGTCCCCACGTTCGCATCCACGCAGTGCCGTCATTTCTCGTCCACATTCCAGAGCCGGTTGATCACCAACTGCCTCCGGAAACCGTCGACAAACGCTGTCCTTGGAGATCAACGAAGCCACCCTGGCCTTCGTGCTGGGCGCCGAGGAGGTCCGCGAGATGCCGGGCGACCGCGCCCGCCGCACCCCCCTGTCCGAGCCCCCGGTCCAGCTCGGCCCGAAGACCCGCCCCGCGCTGTACTACCCGCTGCCGGGCGACCCGTCGGACCTGCCGGGCTAGCAGGACTTCGAACGCCTGATGCGACACCTGAAGGGCGCCTGACCCGGTCCTTCTTCACGAAGTGGTTCGCGGCCGTGGACGAACGCGACGCCACGTGTGACCGGGCCTTGATCCTTGATGATCGGGTCTTTCGTTCGCTGAACGCCCTCGGGTGGTCCAGCTGGAAGGCGGCCGGCACTCGGAATTGGCCGACCCGATACGCCACCTACGTCAGCTCCATGCACGGTTGGGCCTCGTCTCTGGGAGTCACGGCGGACTGGCTTGAGTGGCTTCTCTTCCATGTGAACGGTCGCGTAGACGAGCCCTGAGCTTGGGAATCAGGGGTGCTTGAGTGGACGGGGTGGCTCTGACCTGCACAGTTGTCGGGAGTGGGATGGTTGTCTGTGTCCCCTGGGAGCCGTACGTGACCGCTGTTCTCCGCTCCGAAGGGCACGGATGGGGCACGTCGACGACAGGTCATCAACCTGAGGTTTTTGCCGGAGCGGGTGACAGGAACGGAAGCCGCCCGTGGTGCAGACGCTGCGGTGGCGCAGACGTCAGGCCCAGAAGGCTTCGGTGACGACGATCTGTGGGTCGGCGTGGCGGCGCATGAACGTATAGATGAGCCAGCCGCGTCCGCCGGCCAGGTCCACGATGTGGGGGCCGCCGGGGCTCGTGGAGGCCAGTGGCCGGACGGTCATCCAGTGCGGGAGCGTGGCATCGGCGTCGATTCCCCGGAAGTACGGGTCTTCGGCGGTGACCAGTTCCGCACGGGCACTCATGACCAGGTCGCTGCCTTCGGCGGGCATGTTCTGGAAGTCGTGCTGCGCCTGCTTCGTCCAGTCCATCTGCCAAGGCGGCCGGAGTGGTTCGTCGATCACTCTCCGGGCTTCCTCTCGGCGGCTTCGTGCCGGAGGCGGCTGTACTCCTCCAGGAGCCGGATGGACTCCTCGGGGTCCTCGGACTTGGCGGCGCGGGCTTCGAGGTCGCGAAGGTGTGAGTCGAGGACGGGATTTCGCGCGATGGCGTACTGCGTCCACCACAGGCGCATGAAGGCCGGCACGGGGGTGATGTTGAAGGCGTCGCCGATGACGCGCTTCCAGTGAGCCTCGAAGTCCGGGAGGAGTTGCGGAGTGTGTTCCTGAATCGCCAACCGGAGTGCTTGAGGCGTGTGTTCGGGCATGGGTGGCAACCGCAGGGGCTCCCCCTCGTACCCATCGAAGTGGAGTGCATGGGCGGGCATGGTTCGGGCTCCTTGGTATGGAGGATGGGTCAGGCGGCCTCGTGCCGGTCCTCGTGCGACTGGCGCCGACGGGCCATCTGCTCGAACCACTCGGCCGGCACCAAGTAGGCGACCGTCTTCCCCTTACGGGTGATGGCGGCGGCCTCACCGGCGATCCGGGTCCGGTCCAGGATCTCGCCCATCCCCTTGCGCAGGTCGATGGTTGTGTACGTCTTCGTCTCCATGTGCTGAAGCATATAACAACTATCATAGTTGACATATGTGCTCGTGGGGTGGTGGCGACCGGAAGAAGCCGATGGACGCGTTGGGCGCAGAACGGGCACACGGGGCCTCGACTTGTGCGACAACAAAGCCCCAGGCCGTCGGCCTGGGGCTTTGAGGTAGTGCTTCATGGAGCGGGTGACGAGAATCGAACTCGCGTTCTGAGCTTGGGAAGCTCAGGTGATCTAGGTCTGGTTCCCTTAGAGCCTGTCGGGTGACCTCGCGCCCCCGCGCCCGCGGCCCGGATTCCGGATCACGCCGTGGCGCGAACTCGCCCTAGAAACAGGCCGATTGAATGTTTGGCGGCGGAAGCTTGATCGTGTGACGACTCCTTGACAGCAGACGTTGCGCCAATTGAAGATCAGCGTGCCTTCGCTGACCGGTGGGGGCTCAGGTTTGAGCGATACAAGGGGGTTTTCGTATGTCCGCGATCGTTTCCACGTTCAAGCACACGAAGTACGTCATGGGTTCCCTGGCTGCGGTGCTGTTCACGAACTGCCCCAGCTGACGCAGGAACGGGGTGGGCGGTCATGGCCGCCCACCCCGGCACAGTGAGGGGTCGGAACGGCGGGGGAGGACCATGTTCGACGCGGGGATACGGCAGTTCCGGATGGCGCTGGCCATGGTGCTCGGCCGTCCGATCAATGTTCGCTCTGCCGAAAGGCTCGTCGATGACGCGCTGGCGACACTTGCCGAGTTCGGCTCCCCCGGCGAGGACGTCGAACAGTTGCTGCGCGGCGCCGCCGCAGACCCGCAGATGCGTACCGACCTCACGAACAAGGCCCTGCGCCGTACCGCGAAACGCCTCGCGGCCAAGTCGCCCTTCTACGCCGACCACTTCGCGGCAGCAGGAGTCGACCCGGCCGCACTGACCGTCGAGAACATCACCGCCGTGCCCGTCACCACCAAGGCCGACCTGGTCGAGCGGGCCCGCGACTTCCTGTGCAGCGAACCCTTCCTCGCTTCCCGGACCACCGGGACGACAGGCCGTCCCACCCAGGTCTGGTACTCCCGCTACGAGGAACGCCTGTGGCCCGCGCTCGTCGCCCTCTCCCAGGTGCTGCGCGGCACCGTCCGTACCACCGACCTGGTCCAGTTCAGCATCAGCTCCCGGGCGACCGGCACGGCGTACGCGGAGATGCAGGTCGCCCGCCTGGCAGGGGCGGCGATCCGCATGGTGGGCCTGGTCCCACCGGCCGAGACACTGGACCTCATGGCGGGAACCGACCCATCGGCGCCGACCCTGATGGTCACCTACCCGAGCTATCTGGGACAGCTGACCCGCCTGGCCCGCGAACGGGGACTCGGCCCCGCGGACTTCCGGCTGCGCCGCATCAACGTAGGCAGCGAAGTGCTCTCGCCCACCCTTGCGGAGGCCGCCGAAAAGACCTTCGGCGCCCCCGTCCACGACGGCTACGGCATGACCGAGGTGACACCGGTGGCCGGCGCGATCTGCCGACAGCGGCACCTTCACATCGACGCCGGCATCGGCCTCGTGGAGGTGTGCGACCTCGACACCGGGGCACCGGCCGCACCCGGAGCGCTCGGCACGATCGTCGCCACTCCCTTCTTCCCGTACCGGGAGTGCATGCCGCTCTTCCGCTACGACACCCGAGACCTGGTGCGGCAGTTGCCCGACGCACCGCTCACCTGCGAGATGGCGAACGTGCCGGCGACCTCGCACATCCTCGGAAAGGCGGACCATGTGCTGCGCACCCAGGACGGCCCGGTGACCCCGCGTGAGATCATCGAGGTCCTCGACGCGCTGCCCGGCGCGTGCTGGCCCGTGCGCCACCGCGCCGACGTGGTGGACGGGCGGCTGCATGTGGAGGTGGCCGCCTCATCCGTGCCGGAGACGAGCGACATCGCACGTCACTTCGCCGAGGCCGGCCTCGACGCCACCGTCAGCGTCGTACCGGGAGAAGGACGTGAGCTGCGGCGCTACCGCTGCGATCTGGTCGAGAACAGCTTCGCCTCCGCCGGGCGGGCCGCATGACCGCCGCACAGAGCGCGTTCTTCGTCCTCGTGACCCTCGCCGTCACCCTGGGCGTCTCGCTCGCCTCGGTCGCCTACTTCCGGCGGGTCACCCTGCCCCGGCCGGCCGTCGGCGTGTTCAACGGCAACGACATTGTCATCATGATGGGCTTCGTCGTCCTACTGCCCTTCCTGTATCTCTCTCTTCCGGGCTGGCTGCTGCCGCCCGTGCTGGGGCTGACCCTGGCCGGTGGTCTCGCAGTCGGCTACGGGCCGGCCGTCCGCCGGGGACCGGTGCGCTGGTCGCTCATCGCCGGTCTGCTGGTCGCCGACTGGCTCGCCGCGCGCAGCGCCGAGGACGATCCCACCCATGCCACGCCGTACTGGCTGGTCAACAGCCTGGTCATCATGCTGATGGCGGTCGGCGCCGCCAACCTCAACGCGCAGGGCGGCCTGAAGCTGCGGCACGTCTCCCGGTTCGCGCTGGCGCTCGCCGTGTACGACCTGTTCTTCGCCACCGTCGTCCCCCTCACCCAGAAGCTGTTCGACGCGGTGCAGGGCTACGCCTTCGCACCGTCGGCCGGGCTGCGCGTCGGCGAGTTCGGCGCCGTCGTGGGCATGGGCGACCTCCTGGTGTACGCCCTCTTCACCACCGTGGCCTACAAGGCGTACGGACGAGCGGGGCTGACCTGGGCTCTTGGGCTGGTCGCCGTGTTCGGCGCGCTCGTCCCGGCGCTGACACCCGTCACGGTCGAGGCGCTCACCGGACACCTTCCGCAGATCGTGCCCGCGCAGATCTTCTTCGGCCCGGCCGCGTTCTGCGGGTACCTCGTGCTGCGGCGGCGCGGCCCGGAGCGGCGCATGGCCGACGTCCGGCCGCCCGCGCGGTTCGTGACAGCCCACGGACAGCAGGAGCCCGCGAGCCCGGCCACCGCCGACGAGCCCTGGGAGCGTTCCCCAAGAAAACGCTCCCAGGTCGGTAGCTGACCAGGCCAGGTGGGCTTGCGGTGTCGGGATCAGTGGTGGAGCAGCTCCTTGATCGCCGAACGGAACGGTTCCAGCAGCTGGTTGGCCTCCTCGATGCCGTCGGGGGAGCCGAGGTCCGGGATGCTGCGGTACGGCAGTGCTTCGAGTGGTCCGTCCGCACAGTCCGCTAGGCGGTCTTCGAAGAGCACCGGGGCCCGCCGTGGCGGGTTGCGTTTCGAACCCCAGATCATCCCCATGGCTTCGGGTGCCTGGGCCCGGATCTCCCGCGCCCAGCGCCGGCACGATGGGGGCCCCGCCCGAAGATGGGGCCCCGCCCGAAGCCGCAACTGAGACTACGGACACCCGCGCGGCCCGCTCCCGGCGTCGTCGCCGCGTCCGCTGAACAAAAGAACCCCAGCTCAGAGCGCATCTGAGCTGGGGTTCCGCTTGAGCCGCCTGTCGGAATCGAACCGACGACCTGAACGTTACAAAGGTCCTGCTCTGCCAACTGAGCTAAGGCGGCAACGCACACAGCGAAACCGCGCGCGCAAGTTCCCTCACTCTACACAGCGGCCCACCTCCTGATCCACAAAGTTCTTCCGCACCCGTGACCACTCGACCATCCGTGCGTTAAGAGGACTGACGCGCTGTTCCGACTATCGGACGGCCGGACCGGGGGAGCGGACATGGTGGATTCGGCGGACCAGCCCATACGTGTCACGGGGGAAGAGGCCAAGCGCGTCAAGCGGGAGGCACTCGGCATCCCCGACCGCCGGAAGCATCACGGCCGGGCGTCGACCCGGCTGAAGAGCCGTACCAAGGAGCCGGGCACCCAGCAGCGGGTGTACCGCTACCGCTTCTACCCGAGCCCGGCGCAGGCCGAGCAGCTGGAGAAGACCTTTGGCGCCTGCCGGTGGGTCTACAACGAGGGCCTGACTCTCCGTGCCAATGCGTGGGAGCGGCACAGGGTCTCAGTGGGGTTCGCGGAGTCGTGCCGGGCGTTGACGGGGTGGCGGCAGGCGGCGGAGACCTCGTGGCTGCGGGAGGTGTCGTCGACGGTTTTGCAGCAGTCGTTACGGCATCTGGATGCGGCGTTCTCGCGGTTCTTCCAGAAGTCGGCGCGGTACCCGAAGCGGAAGAAGAAGCATCGCTCGCGGGATGCCGCCACGTATGTGCGGACGGGTTTCCGGTGGGTGGAGGATCCGGAGCGGCCGGGCACGGGGGCGGTGACACTGGCGAAGCAGTCGTCGCCGTTGGATGTGCGGTGGTCGCGTCCGCTTCCGGTGGGTGTGGTGCCGGTGAAGCTGTCGGTGACGCGTGACCGTGCTGGCCGGTTCTTCCTCTCCGTGCTGGTCGAGGAACGGATCGAACCTTTGCCTGTGGTCTTCGTGCCGGGCGGGCGGGAGCCGAAGGCCGTGGGGATCGACCTGGGGCTGGCGGCGCTCGTGACGCTGGACGACGGCACGAAGGTGGATCACCCGCGTCTGCTGCGCAAGTACGAAAAGGAGTTGGCGCGGTTGCAGCGGGGGTTGCACCGCAAGAAGAAGGGGTCGAAGAACCGGGGTAAGGCCCGGGTTCGTATCGCTCGGCTGTACGCGCTCATCGGCGATGTCCGCAGAGACATGCTGGATCAGTTGACCACCCGCCTCGTGCGCGAGAACCAAGTGCTCGTGGTGGAAGACCTGGCCATTGCGAATCTGCTGCGGACGACGGTCGGGACGGGCCGACGACGGAAGTCCCGGCTGAACGAGTCGATCAGCGATGCGGCGTGGGGTGAGTTGCTGCGGCAGCTGCGGTACAAGTGCGCGTGGTACGGGCGGACCCTGGTGACCGTGGACCGTTTCTTCCCGTCGACGCGTCGGTGCTCGTGCTGTCACGCGAAGGGGCCGTCGCTGGATGTGTCGGTCCGCGAGTGGACGTGCGCGGCATGCGGTGCGGTGCACGACCGGGATGTGAACGCGGCGCGGAACCTCCGCGACGAGGGGATGCGGCTGTACTGGCTGGTGGCGTCGGCGCTTCCGCCCGACAGGGTGCCACCGCCGGTGATCAAGGCATCGGAGCTGCCCGAGGTGCTGCTGGCCGCGTGAGCGGGCGCGATATGAGTGTTACGGACCGACGGGCCGTCGGCCGACATGCCTGTGGAGCCCATGTAAGACCGGCCAGGTGTGACCCTCAGGGTTGCGTCGGGTCGGCAGCGGGCGATGAAGCAGGAAGTGCTGCGCCTGCAGCAGCGTGCCAAAAGTCCGGTGCTCTGCCTGCGGACGCAGGGTCAAAAGTATTCCGCTCTGCCTCCCGGCACGCGGCGGAGCGACAGAGGAGAGCTTTGCCCGCACGCACAAGGTCAAAAGTTCGTTGCTCTGCCTGCCCCCTCCGATGCGAGATATCAGTCGCCCTCGAACTACTGACAGATTCGAAATGGCCAGGTAGCGTCACGGCAGGTTCACCCAAGTGGACCAGACCACTCCCTACTCGGATCGTCCGGCACGTTCCTGCCGGTGGAGGAGAAGATTCAGCATGGCCAGTGTCACGTTCGACAAGGCGTCCCGCATCTACCCCGGCTCCACCAAGCCCGCCGTGGACCAGCTCGAGATCGACATCGCGGACGGTGAGTTCCTCGTACTCGTCGGTCCTTCCGGTTGTGGCAAGTCGACCTCCCTGCGCATGCTCGCAGGTCTCGAGGACGTCAACGGCGGCGCGATCCGCATCGGTGACCGCGATGTCACGCACCTGCCGCCGAAGGACCGGGACATCGCCATGGTGTTCCAGAACTACGCGCTCTACCCGCACATGTCCGTCGCGGACAACATGGGCTTCGCGCTGAAGATCGCCGGTATCAACAAGGCCGAGATCCGGGCGAAGGTCGAAGAGGCCGCCAAGATGCTGGACCTCACCGAATACCTGGACCGCAAGCCGAAGGCGCTCTCCGGTGGTCAGCGTCAGCGTGTCGCGATGGGTCGCGCCATCGTGCGTGAGCCGCAGGTCTTCCTCATGGATGAGCCGCTGTCGAACCTCGACGCCAAGCTCCGTGTCTCCACCCGTACGCAGATCGCGTCGCTCCAGCGCCGCCTCGGCATCACGACCGTGTACGTCACGCACGACCAGGTCGAGGCCCTCACCATGGGTGACCGCGTCGCGGTCCTCAAGGACGGTCTGCTGCAGCAGGTCGACTCGCCGCGCAACATGTACGACCGCCCGGCCAACCTCTTCGTCGCCGGCTTCATCGGCTCCCCGGCCATGAACCTGGTCGAGGTCCCGATCACCGACGGTGGCGTGAAGTTCGGCAACAGCGTCGTCCCGGTCTCCCGCGAGGCGCTCACCGCCGCCGCGGACAAGGGCGACACCACGGTCACGGTCGGCATCCGCCCGGAGCACTTCGACATCGTCGAGCACGGTGGCGCCGCCGCCAAGTCGCTCTCCAAGGACAGTGCCGACGCCCCGGCCGGTCTGGCCGTCTCGGTCAACGTCGTCGAGGAGCTCGGCGCCGACGGCTTCGTCTACGGTTCCGCGCGCGTCGGCGGTGCGGACAAGGACCTGGTCGTCCGTGTCGGCGGCCGCGCCGTGCCGGAGAAGGGCACCACGCTGCACGTCGTGCCGCGCCCGGACGAGCTGCACGTCTTCTCGACCTCGACGGGTGAGCGTCTCACCGACTGACGTCACACATGCCGTACGACGGCCCCGCACCCCTCGTGGTGCGGGGCCGTCCGCGTACCGAAGCACGTGTACGGGTTTGAGCCCGAGGGTCCGGCATCTTCGGCAAATACCCTGGTACTTCGGTCATTTCACCGGCAGGCGTCAACGCGGGATTCGAAAAGCATCCTCGAACCATCCCCCGCGAGAGTGACGCAATGTCGTCGATTCATCACCGGCCGCTACGCTCGCTGCGTGACCCACACCGCGCGCCGCATCGGCCGAACTCTCGCTCTCGTCCTGCCCGTCGTCATGGTCCTCTCCGGGACTCTCGCGGTCACCCGTGTGCCGTGGGCAGCGCACAACTCCGAGTCGCAGGTCCTCACCGCGTCGGCTCGGACCGTATCGAAGCACGCCACGTCGCGCGCCCCGCAGGACGTCCTGCGGGGCCGGCTTCTCGTGGAGCTTCAGGAGAAGGACCCGGGCGTCGCGCTGACGGACCTCCAGCGCGCCGTCGAGGGACGCCCCTCGCTCGCCCGGCACTGCATGTCGATCGCCAGGGCGCTGGGCCGCGCCGCGGTCGAGCAGTACGGTCCGACGCGGGCGCACCGGTTCTCCCGCCCGGTCTGCGACACGTCGTTCGCCTCGGGTGTCGCGCAGTTCAGCTGACCGGCACGGTCCGGGCACGGCCTATCGTGCCTGGCATGCATACGTATCCGACGCAGGCCGTGATCCTGGCAGGTGGCCAGGGATCGCGGCTACGCCCGTACACCGATGACCGCCCCAAGCCGATGGTCGAGATCCCGGGCACCGGGACCCCGATCATCGGCCATCAGCTTTCCTGGCTGGCCGCCGAGGGCGTGACCGATGTCGTCGTCTCGTGCGGTCATCTGGCCGAGGTGCTCCAGGAGTGGCTCGCCGAGGCCGTCCTGCCGCTCCGGGTGACCACCGTGGTGGAGTCGGAGCCGCTGGGCCGCGGCGGCGGCCTGAGGTACGCCGCCGCCCGGCTGCCGGACCCGTCGGAGCCCTGGTATGCCACCAACGGCGACATCTGGACGCGTTTCTCGCTGCGTGAGATGGCCGCGTTCCATGCGGAGCGCGATGCGACCGCGACGCTGGCTCTGGCCCGTCCCCGTATCCCGTGGGGTGCCGTGGAGACGGACGCATTCGGGCACATCACCGACTTCATCGAGTCGCCGCCGTCCCCGTATCTGATCAACGCGGGTGTGTACGTCTTCTCGCCGGCGTTCACGACGCTGCTGCCGGAACGCGGCGACCATGAGCGGACGACGTTCCCCCGGCTGGCCCGCGAGCGGCGGCTGGCCGGATACCCGCTGCCGCACGGCGCGTACTGGCGGGCCATCGACACGGCGAAGGACCTGGCCGAGGCGGCGAAGGAGCTGGACGGCCGGTAGCGCCGCGGGGCGGCGTGGCGGGCACGGCAGAGGGGCGGTCACCGGGGTTCCGGTGACCGCCCCTCCCGCGTGGTGTGCGGCTCAGAGCCTGTCGGGTGACCTTCGATCGGAAAGCGGACGCGGTCTGGTGCGTGCGATTCCAAGGCGCCGGAAGGCCCTCGGACGGGGTCTCCCCTGCTCGAACGAAGCTGAGAGCTTGGGGAAGGAGCTCCTAGGGCATTTCGGCAACGCGGGAAGCGTGCGTGCCAGGGCGTGGCCGCCCGATCAGAGGTCACCCGACAGGCTCTCAGCCGAGCAGGCCGCCGATCGGGTTGCGGCCGCCGCCCGACGTGCCGCCGGACGTCGAGCCCGTGGAGCCGCCGTCGGTCGAACCACCGCTGGTGGAGCCGCCGCCCGTGCCGGTGGAGCCGGAGGAGCTCGGTCCGGCGCTGGTCGTCGGGGGCTGCTGCGGGGTCGTCTGCTGCGGGGGCTGCTGCCCGGTGCCCTGTGTCTCGCTGGGCTGTCCGGCGCCGACGCCGGCGGCCCGGCCGGACTCGCGGACGCTGTCCGTGCCGGGCGTGGACGCCTGTGCGGAGGGCGTGGCAACGGCGCTGGAGCGCGGCGGGGAGGGCTTCTGTCCGGCGGGGCTGCGCGAGGCCCTGCCCTTGTCCGACTCCTGCGGGAGCGGGGAGCCGGGGAGCTGGTTGGTCGGGTTGTCGTTCGGTCCGGGCACGGTGACGACCTCGGAGGAGCGGACGGCGCCGCCGAGCATCGAACCGATGAGCAGGGTGAGCCCGACGACGACGGTGGCGACGACGGCGCCGCGGCGCAGCACCCGGCGGCGCAGGTCCCAGATCGCGGAGCGCGGGCCGAGCCTGCGCCATGCCTCGCCGGCCAGGCGCCCGTCGGCGGAGTAGACGGGGGCGCCCGCGATGACGAGCGGGCTCCACGCGGCGAGGTAGATGATGTCCGGCGTGTCGTAGACGGCGACGGTCCGCCAGCTGACGGTGACCAGCAGCGCGGCGGAGAGCAGGGCGCCGACCGAGGCGGCGACCCGCTGCCAGAGGCCGAGGACGGTGAGGACGCCGACGACGACCTGGAGGAAGGCGACGGTGAGTCCGGCCCCGACCGGGTGTGAGAGTGCGAAGTCCCGCAGCGGTTCGGCGAGTCCCCAAGGGTGCAGCGAGGTCAGCCACTTGACCATGGAGCCGCGCTCGCCGCCGTCGAAGTAGACGGGGTCGCAGAGCTTGCCCATGCCCGCGTAGATGGAGATGAAGCCGAGGAACACCCGCATCGGCAGGAGTACGACCCCGAGGTTCATCCGGCGTCCGGGGTAGTACGCGTGCCGGACGGTGTCGGCGCTGTGCCGTTGCGACCTGCTCCCGGCGGTCTCGTCGAACTCGTCGTCCTCGTACGGCTCATGGTCGTACGGACCGGTGTCGATGGCGTCGTATGCGCCGACCACCTGTCGCATCGGGGGCAGCAGCGGGCCTTTGCCGTGGCGGCCGCCGGACCGGTGGGGGGCGGGGATGATGGGGGTGGGCTGGGTTTCGTCCAGGCGCGGGATGACCTGGGTGGCGCCCGAGCCGCCGTCGAACTCGTCGCCGTACGGGCTGTACCCGCCGTCGAGGCCGACTGCGGTGGAGTTCCGTACGGCCTGGAGGAGTCCGGTGGCGCCGGGGGCGGACTTGCCGCTCCACACGACGGGCGAGCGCCTGCCGCGTCCCGCCCCGCTGCCGCTCATGGCGGGGACCCTGGCGGACCCCGCGGGGGCGGCACCGCGCACCCGTGCGCGCTGGCCGGGGGCGAGCTGCACCCGGAAGCTGGCGTGGTTGACGATGACCTGCGCTGGGTCGCAGTCCACCTTGGCCATGCTCAGGGCGGGTAGTTCGTCGAACCGAGGCGTTCTGGTGTCCACACTCATCTAACCGAGTGATGTGTGATTAGGACACTGCCTTGACGACCCCGATGTGTCCGAGACCCGTCAACAGGCCCGGGCGGTGCGGTGGCCGGGGTGCGCGCGGCGGTCGGTGCCGCCGCGTCTGCCGAGGTCCGAGCCCTGCGCCGCCGTCCGGCAGTGCGGGCTCCCGGACGGCCGGCCTCGGGCCCGTCCGGGAGCCGCCCCGGTCAGACGCGGCGCCGGGCCGCCTCGTACAGCACGATGCCCGCGGCGACGCCGGCGTTCAGCGACTCCGCGCCGCCCGGCATCGGGATCCTGACGAGGTAGTCGCAGGTCTCGCCGACCAGACGGCCCAGGCCCTTGCCCTCGCTGCCGATGACGATGACGACGGGTCCGCCGAGCGCCTCCAGGTCCTGGACGGTGTGCTCGCCGTCGGCGGCGAGGCCGACGACCGTGATGCCGGCCTTCTGGTAGCCCTCCAGGGCGCGGGTCAGGTTCGTCACCCGGGAAACCGGCGTACGGGCCGCCGTGCCCGCCGAGGACTTCCAGGCGCCCGCCGTCATCCCGGCCGCACGGCGCTCCGGCACGACGACACCGTGGCCGCCGAACGCGGAGACGGAGCGGACGATCGCACCGAGGTTGCGCGGGTCGGTGACGCCGTCGAGGGCGACGATCAGCGGGTCCTCGCCGTTGTCGTACGCGGCAGCGGTGAGGTCCTCCGGGTGCGCGTACTCGTACGGCGGGACCTGCAGGACGAGGCCCTGGTGGTTCAGGCCGTTCGTCATCCGGTCGAGCTCGGGGCGCGGCGCCTCCATCAGGTTGATGTTGCCGCGCTGGCCGGCGAGCTGGAGCGCGTCGCGCACCCGCTCGTCGTTGTCGATGTACTGCTGGACGTACAGAGTGGTCGCCGGGACGCCGTCGCGCAGCGCCTCGTAGACCGGGTTGCGGCCCACGACCATCTCGGACGTGCCCTTGGCGCCACCGCGCCGCGGGGCGGGCCGGCGGGCCGCGGCCTGCTTCGCCTGGGCGTTGGCGACCCGGTTCTTCTTGTGTCCCTTGCGGGCGGAGGCGGGCGGCGTCGGTCCCTTGCCTTCGAGACCACGGCGTCGGTTACCGCCGCTGCCGACCTGCATGCCCTTCTTGTTGGACGTGCGGCGGTTCCTGCGCTGGCTGTTCCCGGCCATGACCTACCTGTTTCGTTGCTTCAGACGTGCGTACGTAATGAAAGTGTGCCGCCCGGATCGCCGGGCGGCACATGGGCGGACTACTGGCGCGGGCCGAGCGTCCACCGTGGGCCCGTCGGACTGTCCTCGATGACGAGGCCCGACTGGTTGAGCTGGTCGCGGATGGCGTCGGCGGCGGGCCAGTCCTTGCGGTCGCGGGCCGACTGGCGCTGGTCCAGGACGAGGCGTACGAGCGTGTCGACGACCCCGTGCAGATCCTCGCCGCGGTCGCTCTCGCCCGCCCAGTGTTCGTCGAGCGGGTCGAGGCCGAGGACGCCGAGCATCGCGCGGACCTCCGCGAGCCTGGCGACTGCCGCTTCCTTGTCGTCGGCGGCGAGCGCGGAGTTGCCCTGCCGGACGGTGGTGTGGACGATTGCGAGCGCCTGCGGGACGCCCAGGTCGTCGTCCATCGCCTCGGCGAACGCGGGCGGCACCTCGGAGGCGGCCACGACCTCGCCGCCCGCCTTCTCGATGACCCGCTGGATGAAGCCCTCGATCCGCGCGAACGCGGACTCCGCCTCGCGCAGCGCCTCCTCGCTGTACTCGATCATCGACCGGTAGTGCGGGGTGCCGAGGTAGTAGCGCAGCACGATGGGGCGCCACGCCTTGACCATCTCGCTGACGAGCACCGAGTTGCCGAGCGACTTCGACATCTTCTCGCCGGACATGGTGACCCAGCCGTTGTGCACCCAGTACTTCGCGAACTCATCGCCGTAGGCCTTCGCCTGGGCGATCTCGTTCTCGTGGTGCGGGAAGATCAGGTCGATGCCGCCGCCGTGGATGTCGAAGGCGGTGCCGAGGTACTTGTGCGCCATGGCGGAGCACTCCAGGTGCCAGCCGGGGCGGCCGCGGCCCCACGGGGTCTCCCAGCTGGGCTCGCCCGGCTTGGTCGCCTTCCACATCGCGAAGTCGCGCTGGTCGCGCTTGCCGGTCTCGCCCTCGCCGGACGGCTGGCGCAGGTCGTCCAGGTCCTGGTTGGAGAGCTCCAGATAGCCGGGGAACGACCGCACGTCGAAGTAGACGTTGCCGTCGGCCTCGTAGGCGTGACCGCGCTCGATCAGGCCGCGCATCATCTCGATCATCTCGGTGATGTGGCCGGTGGCGCGCGGTTCGTAGGTGGGCGGGAGGCAGCCGAGCGCGTCGTAGCCGTCGTTGAACGCGCGCTCGTTCTCGTACCCGATCGACCACCAGGGGCGGCCCTGCTCGGCCGATTTCCCAATGATCTTGTCGTCGATGTCGGTGACGTTCCGGATGAATGTGACGTCGTAGCCGCGGTAGGCGAACCAGCGGCGCATGATGTCGAAATTCAGCCCGGACCGGATGTGCCCGATGTGCGGGGCGGCCTGGACGGTCGCGCCACAGAGGTAGATCGAGACGCAGCCCGCTGTGAGCGGGACGAAGTCACGGATCTGCCGGGCGCTGGTGTCGTACAGGCGAATAGTCACCCCTCAAGGGTAGTGGGCCCGCAGCTGTGCGCAGTGCCCCCTTGGGGCCAGCGGAACAACTTCGTGTTGTCGGCGCCCGAAAGTGGCCGCCGTCTTTGTCCTCAATCGCCGGACAGGCTTGATTTTTCGGCGCCGTGTCCCGGGGCACCGTCGCCTGCCCGGTGGTGGGGTGGGCGGGGCCCTTCCGGGGTGTCTCCTCGAACGACGAACGTTCGGCGGGTACGCGGGCGAGCCCGGGTCTTTGTTCGTCGTCCTGCGGGGACTCCCCTGCACGGCCCCGGACCGGCCGTCGCGCGTCAGCGGCCCGGTGTGCCCTCTTGTCACGACCGCCGGGTCGCGGGCGTG